>NZ_JAYMZS010000014.1:0-145122 GCF_035828755.1 Amycolatopsis sp. H20-H5
GCACGAGCAGCAGTTCCACCGCGACCGGTACCTCGGTGGTGGTCATGGCGCTCACCTCGGTCGTGAGGCGGGAGGTCAGGCCCGGATTTCCGTGCGGTCTTCGCCGGTGGCGGAGACCGTGATGCGGGCCGGTCAGTGCGCAACGCATTTCGGCGGGCACCGAGGTCCATGTGGTCACCGTAGCGCCGCCGCAGATTAGGCCACGATGCCCGCTGAATCGATGTTCACGTCCGTGGGGCGGCCGCCGAAATCCGAATTCGCGTGTTCACCGTTCACCGCTCGAGGTTGCCCAAACCGCCTCCTCCGGAAAAATCACGCGACTCGCGGTGTTCCCTCCTGATACCACTGTCCGAGTAATCAGCCTGGGAGCTGCGCACCTCGAGACCTCGCGAGCGGGCCGAGCACGCAGTGATGGGACGCGATCAGGCCCGATAGAGAGGGCTGCTCGGGATGCGGATCGAGACTGGCCACCGCTGCCACATCGACCGGCCAAGCACGATCGTCACGCAGCACGTTTCACCGAAGTCGAACTCGTGTCCAACCTCGGGCAAGAGCCGAGAAACGGCCGTCCTGCGGTGGCAAGCTGCCAGGCACACAACCGGTCACTGTGGACCCCGCCCTGGCCGCCAGGCTCATGAACGGTGGAACGCCGGCGGTGCTCGTGGTCATGACCGTTCCGTCGGTCCGGGTCGCTGTGCTTTCGTGAGCGATCGACGGAACGCATGCCGCTGACCACGCCGAAACGAACCCGGCCGTGCGGCCTCTGTGGTCCTCGACGCCATCCGTGCCCTGATCATCGACGGCCCGCCCTGCCGGAGTGGGATGGCGGCAGCCCGCTTCGTATAGTGATCCGATGGCAGAAATCGATGGCGCGGCCGACGCCCGGCAAGGCATTCAGTCGGTCGAAATCGCCATGACGGTGTTGCGTGCGCTCGAGGAGGGCCGCGGCCCGCTGACCCTCACCCAGATCGCCGCGGCCAGCGGGATGGGGGGCAGCAAGGCCCATCGGTACCTGGTGAGCCTCGGCCGCATCGGGCTCGTCGCGCAGTCGCGGAGCTCGGGGCACTACGACCTGGGGCCCTCGATGCGACGGCTCGGCATGGAGGCGCTGCGCCGGATGAACGAGGTCGGGCTCGCTTCGGAACACCTCCCCGGGTTGCGGGACCGCACCGGTCACGCGGTGAACCTCGCGGTGTGGGGCGATCAAGGCCCGGTGATCGTGCGCTGGGACTACGGCTCCTACGCGCTGCCCATCACGGTGCGGGTGGGTGCGACGATGCCGCTGTTCGCCTCGTCGATCGGCCGGGTGTACCTGGCCCATCTGCCGGAGACGCTCACCGGTCCGGTGCTGAGGGCCGAAATGGAGTCCGTGACGTCCCGGCGCCCGGCAGCCGGCGAGGTCGCCCGCATCACGAAATCCGTGCTCCGCGATGGCGTGGCGTTGACCTCCGGGGGCGTTGTCCCCGGTGTGACGTCGGTGGCGGCGCCCGTCTTCGCGGCCGGGGAATCGTTGCCGCTTGCCGTCGCGCTCGCTCTGCCGGCCCGGGAGGCCACCGAATCCGTGATGGCCGAGGTCACCACGGCGCTGCTGGAGACCACCGCCGAGATGTCGGCCGAGCTCGGGCACACGCCGGTCCGGCCGGCTCGCCGACAATAGTTCACTATGGTGCACTGACTTCACCTAACATGGATCGTGGGCTCGACGGTGTCACCCGGACGTTCGGGCCGTCGTACCTGCGGGACCGGACCAGAGGAGAAGATCTGTCGTGAAGATCGTTACGCTCGAGGAGCACTATCTGGACGTCGCCGTCGCGCGCGCGAGTGCTCCCGCGGCGCAGGCCTTGAGCCCGCACTTCGCCGCGAGCTACGACTCGGACAGTGGTCTGCCCTACACGCCGAGTGCGGAGGTGCTGCGCGATCTCGACGAGGGACGCATCGCCGACATGGATCGTCACGGCATCTCGATGCAGGTCCTGTCGAGTCTCTCGACGCAGCAGCTCCCGGCCGACGTCGCGGTCGATCTCGTGCGGGCGACGAACGACACGCTCGCCGATGCCGTGCGCCGGCATCCCACCCGGTTCGCCGCTTTCGCGGCACTGCCGACCTCGGTGCCCGACGCCGCGGCGGCCGAGCTCGACCGGTGTGTCGGCGAGCTGGGCTGTGTCGGGACGATGATCATGGGCCGGACCGAGGACGAGTTCCTCTCCGCCCCGCGCTTCGATCCGATCCTGCGCACAGCCGCGGCGCTGCGGGTCCCGATCTACCTGCACCCCGCCGTGCCACCGCGGGCGACGAGCGCGTCGAACTACGAGGGGCTCGATCCACTGGTCATCGCCCGGTTCCAGACCTCGGCCTGGGGATGGCACCAGGAGACGGCGGTGCATTTCCTCAACCTCGTGCTGAGCGGGGTGTTCGACCGTTATCCGGACCTGCAGGTGATCCTCGGTCACTGGGGTGAGATGGTGCCGTTCTACCTGGAACGGCTCGACGAGGCGCTGCCGACGCGCCTCACGAAGCTGGAGCGGACGATGGCCGACTACGTGCGGCAGAACGTGTACCTCACGCCGAGCGGAATGTTCAGCCAGGCGCAGCTGCGGTACTGCGTAGACGTACTCGGCACCGAGCGGATCATGTATTCGGTCGATTACCCGTTCGTCGGCAACGAGGGCGCGGCTGCCTTCCTCGACGAGGCCGATCTGCCGGAAACGGCGAAGGAGGACATCGCACACGGGACCGCCGAGCGCCTGCTGAAACTGCCGACCGCGTGAGGAACGGCGTGCGGCGGGTCAGCTGCACAGGCTCGCGGTGAGTGTCCTGGCCAGCCAGGACTCGAAACTTCGCGGATCCTATCCGCCGGACGAGGTGAGCAGCTCAACATCGCCGAAATCGAACTGTCCGCACTCACCCGCCAATGCCTCGACCGACGGATCGACGATCTGGCCGTGCTCAACGTCGAACTCGCCGCCTGGCCGCAGACCACCAACGACGCCCGCACCCGACTCCGCCACCTCTACCCTCAAACGTTAGAAGCGACGATGTACTAGAGATCGAGCGAGAGCTGGGGCGACTTGGCGCGCGAGACGCAGATCATCATGCTCTGGTTCGACTCGCGCTCGACCGGGCCGAGCACCGAGTCGCGGTGGTCCGGCTCGCCGCTGAGGACGCCCGTCTCGCAGGTGCCACAGGTTCCTTCGCGACACGAGGAGAGCACGAAAACGCCGGCTTCGTCGACGACATCGAGGATCGACCGGTCCGCAGGCACCGCCAGCGTCACGCCCGACTGCTCCAGCACGATCTCGAAGGGCTCCGAACCGGCCGCCTCCTCGATCGGCCTGGGGCTGAACCGCTCCACGTGCAGCGCGCCGGGGGGCCACGCCGCGCACCTGGCCTCGACCGCCACGAGGAGCGGCTCCGGCCCACAGCAGTACACGAGTGTGTCACCGGCGGGGGAGCCGAGGACCTCTTCGAGGTCCAGCAGCCCGGTCTCGTCCTGCGGGCGGACGCTGACGCGGTCGCTGTAGGGCTCCAGCTCGGGCAGGAACGCCATCGATGCCCGCTCCCGCCCGCCGTAGACCAGGCGCCACTCGGCGCCCGCAGCCTCGGCCTCGGCGATCATCGGCAGCAACGGCGTGATCCCGATGCCCCCGGCGATGAAGATGTACCGGGGCGACTTGGCGAGTGGAAAGTTGTTGCGCGGCCCGCGAATCCGCGCGGCGTCGCCGACCTGCATGCGTTCGTGGACGTAGCGTGAGCTGCCCTGGCCCGCCGGGTCCAGCAGGACGCCGATGCGGTACGACGAACGGTCGGCGGGGTCGCCGCACAGCGAATACTGCCGGGTGGGAGCCGCATCGAGGATCAGGTCGATGTGTGCGCCCGGCTCCCAGCGCGGAAACGGCCCGCCGTCGACCCGGCGCAACTCGAGCGTGGCAACCCCGGCGGAAGCCGCGCCTTTGGCCCCGACCAGGGCGGCGATCTCGAACTCCTGAGCCGTCAGGGTCAGCTCGGTGCTGCCTTGACGCAGTGTGCGAACTGTGGCGCTTGGTTGCTCGGTCATGATCTGCGACTCACCGCGCGAGCGGCACGAAACGCACCGGCAGGTGGTGGAACCCGAACTCGTTGAACGTGCCGCCGGACAGGTGATCAGGCTGCTGGTCCGGATCGAGCGTGACCGATTCGACCCGTGCGGCCAACGACTGGAGCGCGATGCGGACTTCCAGGCGTGCCAGCCACTGCCCCAGGCAGGTGTGAATGCCGTAGCCGAACGACATGTGCATCTTCCGCCGCTGTTCGGGGTCGAAGACATCCGGCCCGTCGAACAACCGCGGGTCCCGGTTGGCTGACCCGAGGAGCAGGTAGACGGTGGAATTCGCCGGGATCATGGTGCCCGACACCTCGACGTCTCGGGTGGTCACCCGCGGGATGCGCTGGAAGGACGGCCTGAGCCGCAGGACCTCCTCGATGAACTTCTGGGCGAAGGCCGGCTCGTCCCTCAGGCGCGCGAGGTCCTCCGGATGCTGGGTCAGGGTGTACACGGAGTTAGCGATCAGGTTCGTCGTGGTCGAGTGCCCGGCGACCAGCAGCAAGACCACGAAGCGCGAAAACTGCTCTTGGGTCAGCTCGCCCGCGGCGGTGAACTTCGCCAGCGTGGCGACCGCGCCTTCGGGCCGGTGCTGATCGGGGGCGACCAGGCTGCCGGCGAACGCGAACAGCTCCGAGTGGGCTGCCTTGGCGTCCTCCGGCGCAGGAGTTCCCAGCCGCGTCGACCGGATGTACTCCGCGGCGAGCTTCGTCCACCGCCGAAGCTGCTCCACATCATCGACCGAAACCCCGAACAGCCGAGAGCTGACCGACACGGTCAACGGACCGGCGAAGTCGTCGACGATGTCGCAGCCGCCGGCGGCCACGAGCGCATCGAGCAACTCGCGGCCGCGCTGCTCGATGAACGGCTCCATCGAGCTCACCGCGCCGCGGGTGAACAATCCCGACGTCATCGCTCGCAGCCGCTGCTGCTCCGGCGGATCGGAGTGCAGCAGGGTCGGCTGGGGCGAGGTGCGACTGGAGAAGGTCGCCGAGTCCTTCAGCGCCGCGGCGACGTCCTCCTGCCGGCTCAGCACCCAGACCGCGTTGCCGGCCAGCTCGGTCCGGAGAACGGGGGCCTGCTCACGCAGCGCCGCGTAGTGTGCGAACGGGTTCTCCTGAATCGACTTGTCGTCGAGCCGGAACCGCGACGGCGCGGAGTCAACACTCATCTCATGCTCCTGGAAGATAGGGGTGGGGCACCGGTGGGGACCTGGCTACCAGCCGACCTCGCCGAGGCGATTCCGGAACGTTCCGGTGGGTCCGCCGGGGCCGATGGTCGCTGTCGCGACGATCGCGTCCGTTCCTTCGGTGACGGTCTGGACGCCGGCGCCGCCGGTGAGGTCGGTGTTCGTGAAGCCCGGGTCCACCGCGTTGACCACGATTTCCGGCAGAGCCTTGGCGTACTGCGATGTCAGCATCGAGACCGCGGCCTTGGACGAGGCGTAGATCGGGGTGACGACCCGCGCCTCCATGGACCCCTCTCGATGGGTTTGCTCGAAGGACCCCAACCCGCTGCTGACGTTGACGATCACCGGCGAGCCGGACTTGCGCAGCAGCGGCAGGAAGGCACTCGTGACGCGGATGATGCCGAAGACGTTGGTGTCGTAGACCCTCACGGCGTCGGCGGCGGTGAGGTCGTCCACCGCCTTGCGCGGTCCGGAAACCCCGGCGTTGTTGATCAGCCCATCGAGGTGGCCTTCGTTCGCGGTTACGTTCTCGGCGGCTGCCTTGACCGACGCGTCGTCGGTGACGTCGAGCGGGACGAACCGCGCCGCGGCCCCGAGGGTGTCGGCGGCGGCCTGGCCCAGCTCCGGGTTCCGTGCGCCGACGATGACCTGGTGGCCGGCCTCGATCAGGCGGCGGGCCGCTTCGTAGCCGAGCCCCTTGTTGGCGCCGGTGATGAGAAACAGCATGTGCGGGTGACCTTTCTTGGTTGCGGATCAGGCTTCTCAGCCCTGTGGCCGAGCGCCGTAGATCGATTTTGCTTGCAGGTAGACGTCGAGCCCCTCCGGGCCGTACTCGCGGCCCACGCCGCTCTGCTTGACCCCGCCGAAGGGTGCGTCGAGGCCGGGCTGGTAGCCGTTGACGCCGATCGTGCCGGTCCGCACCTGCCGGGCGACCTCGACCCCGCGGTCCTGGTCAGTGCTGAAGACTGAGCCGCCGAGTCCGTACTGCGAGTCGTTGGCCAGCGCGACGGCCTCCTCGTCGGAGTCGAACGGGGTGACCGTGACGACCGGGCCGAAGATCTCTTCCTGGGCGATCCGGCTCGAGTTGTCGACGTCGGCGAACACCGTCGGCTCCACGTAGAAGCCGCGGTCCAGGCCGGCCGGGCGGCCTCCGCCGGTCAGCACCTCGAAGCCCTGCGCCTTGCCGTCGCGGATGTAGTCCTCCACCTTGTCGCGCTGGCGTTCCATCGCCAGTGGGCCGAAGACGGTGGCCGGGTCGTGCGGGTCGCCGACGGGGAGCTTGGCGATGGTGTCGCGCAGCCCGCCCTTCAGTTCGTCGTAGCGCGGGCGCGCGACCAGCAGCCGGGTGGACAGGACGCAGCCCTGGCCGTTGCCGCCCATCGAAACGATCGGCAGCTGGGCGAGGTAGTGGTCCAGGTCGGCGTCCTCAAGGATGATCGCCGCCGACTTGCCGCCGAGCTCCAGGCTGCACGGTTTCATCTGCTCGCCGCAGGCGGCCGCGATCGCCCGGCCCGCCTGGGTCGAGCCGGTGAAGGCGATCTTGTCGACGCCCGGGTGGGAGACGAGTCGGGCGCCGGTCTCGCGCCCGCCGGTGACGACGTTCAGCACCCCTGCGGGCAGGCCCGCGTGCTGGGCCGCGTCGATGAGGTAGGCGACGCTCAGCGGCGTCTCGCCGGCGGGCTTGAGCACGGCCGTGCACCCGGCCAGCAGCATCGGCGCGATCTTCGCGATGGCCAGCATCAGCGGACCGTTCCAGGCCACGATCAATCCCGCAACACCAACCGGCTCGCGTCGCACGATCGTGCTACCGCGCACCTCTTCGAGCTCCAGGGCGTCCCCGAGTCCCGCGTAGTACCGCAGGATCGCGGCGCCGAAGTCGATGTTCATCATCGCGGTGATCGCGATGGGCATCCCGTTCTCGGTGGTGAGGAACTCGCCGGCTTCGGCTGAGCGTTGTTCGAGACGGTCGGCCATCCCGCGCAGGTAGCCGGCGCGCTCACGGGGGGTCGTCTTCGCCCAGTCGGCACGGACGAAGGCGGCGCGGGCCGCGCGGACGGCCGCGTCGACATCCTGCTCATCGCCGTCGGGCGCCCGGCCGATGGTTTCCTCGGTGGCGGGGTTGATCGCGAGCACCCGGTCGGCGCTGTGGCTCGGCGTCCAGGTCCCGTCGACGAAGACGTTCGCGCTGTCCATGTCGATTTGCAGAGGTGAGAGACTCACGGTTGCTCCTTGGCGGGCGGATTCGGTGGGACACAGGGGGCCTCAGCCGACCCCGGCGACGGCAGCCGGGGTGGGCGGCGACGTCGGCGCGGCCGCCTTCGGCTTGCGGGCCCTGGGAATGCGCTGGTAGGCGGCGAGGCCGACCGCCAGCAGCAGTGCGACGCCGTTGAACAGGTCCGGGATCCAGATCGGCAGGCCCGCGAGCTGCAGGCCCTTGACGCCGGTGGCCAGCACGTAGGCCGCGACGACCGTGCCCCAGATGTTCACCCGCCCGGCGCGGAACTGGGTCGAGCCGAGGAAGACGGCGGCGATGACCGGCAGCAGGTAGCCGGGGCCGACGGTCGGGTCGCCGGTCGACAGCTCCGCGGACAGCAGGACACCGGACAGACCGCTGACAAGACCGCAGGTGGTCAGCGCGAACAGCAGGATCCGCGATGTCCGGACGCCCGAGAGGCGGGCCGCCGACGGGTTGCTGCCCGTGGCGTACACCTTGCGGCCGACCGAGGTGCGCTCCATGAGGTACCAGAGCGCGAACGCCACCACGAGCATGATGTAGAACGGGTAGGTCAGCCCGAGCAGGCGGCCGGTGGCGATCGTGCCGAACGCCGCCGGAAGGTTCACGATCTGCTGGCTGTCCGAGACCCAGGAGATCATCGCCAGTAGAAGCGAGCTGACCCCCAGGGTGGCGATGAACGACGGGACCCTGGCCTTGGTGATCATCAGCCACGACAACACACCGCAGGCCGCGCCGGCGGCCAGCGCGACCAGGATCGCGACCGGGATGCCGAGCCCGGTGCCGACGAGCAGCTTGGCGACGAGGATGGTGCCGAGCCCAACCTCCGTGCCGATGGCCAGGTCGAGCGCTCCGGCCGCGATCGGCAGCACCAGCCCGAGCGCGACCAGGCAGGTGATGGCCTGGTTCGAGATCAGCGAGCGCCAGGTGTCCCACTGCAGGAAGCTGTCCGGGATCCACACCGCGAAGACGACGAACAGCCCGATGAACAGGTAGATCGCGGCGATGTTGCGGAACCCCAGGCCGCGGCGCAGCCGCCGGGCCGTCGGCAGCTGCCCGGGGGAAGCGCCCTGCTCGTCCGCCGCGGCCGTGAGCGTCACCACGCCGGACAGCCGCGCGAGCAGCGCGGACCGGCGCACCCGGCGCCTCTCCCGTGCGGCGGGGGAGTAGCCGCGCAGCAGCCGCATGATCGCCTCGCGCCGGCCGACCTGAGGACGGCGCCAGGCGGCCAGTGCGACCGCGCCGAGCAGCGCCACGCCGTTGAACAGGTCGGGGATCCAGATCGGCAGGCCCGCGAGCTGCAGGCCCTTGACGCCGGTGGCCAGCACGTAGGCCGCGACGACCGTGCCCCAGATGTTCACCCGCCCGGCGCGGAACTGGGTGGATCCGAAGAACACCGCGGCGATGACCGGCAGCAGGTATCCCGGGCCGACGGTCGGGTCACCCATCGACAGCTGCGACGTGATCAGCACACCGGCGAGCGCGCTCACGACGCCGCTGGTGATGAGGGCGAAGAGGATGATCCTCTTGGTGCGGACGCCGGCCAGCGCGGCATTCTCGCTGTTGCCACCCATCGCGTCGACGTTTCCGCCGGTGGCGTAGACCTTCCGGCCTAGCGGGGTCTTCTCCAGCACGTACCAGAGGATCACCGCGACGATGAGCATGATGTAGAAGGGGTAGGTCAGGCCGAACAGCTGGCCGGTGCCGAGTTCGCCGAAGCCGGGCGGCAGGTTCACGATCTGTTCGCTGCTCGACACCCAGGCGATGGCGGCGGTGAGCACGGAGCTCACGCCGAGGGTGGCGATGAACGACGGGATCCGGGCCAGCACGATCAGCGACCAGGAGAGCGCGCCCACGGCGGCGCCGACGAGGATGGCCAGCAGGATCGCGAGCGGGATGCTGACCTGCGCGTCCACGAGCAGCTTGGCGACCAGGACGGTGGACAGGCCCACCTCGGTGCCGACGGCTAGGTCGACCACCCCGGCCGCGATGGGCACCACGAGCCCGACGGCGATCAGGCAGGTGATCGACTGGTTCGAGATCAGCGATCGCCAGATGCCCCAGCTGAGGAACGTCCTGGGCACCCAGAGGGCGAAGATGACGAACATCGCGATGAACAGGTAAACGGCGGCGGAGTTACGGAAGTGCAACGCATCCCGCAGGCGCCCCAGGAAGCCCGGCTTGGGCGTGCGGGTCGGCACCCGACCGGTTTTGCCGCCGGGAAGAGTCGCGGCCTCGTCCGTCATGGGTGTCCCAGCTCCGCTTCCACCAGCCGGGGCTCGCTCAAGGACGCCCGGGGCACTTCCGCCGCCACGACTCCGTCGCGCAGGACCAGTACGCGATCGCACAACTGCACCAGCTCCTTCGTGTCGGACGAGCACAGGACGACGCCCGTGCCGGCTCGCCTCGCGGCGAGGATGAGTTCGTAGATGGCCGACTTGGCGCCTACGTCGACGCCCTGGGTGGGCTCGTCGAGCACGAGCACGAGAGGCGCGACCCGGAGCCATTTGGCCAACGCGATCTTCTGCTGGTTGCCGCCGCTGAAGGTGTTCATCGGCCGGTCCGGGAACGGCGGCCGCAGGCCGACGGTCGCGATCCAGCGCCGGGTCTCGGCGCGCTCGGCGCGCAGGTCGAGCCGGCCGAAGGCGCGCTTGAGCGGCTGCATCAGCGGCAGCGTGAGATTCTCGCGGACGGTCATCGTCATGACGGTCCCGTCCCGGCGCCGGTCGGCGGGCAGGTAGGCCATCCCCGCCTCGATCGCGGCGCGGGTGTCGTCCGGGGTGAGCTCGTCGCCGCCCACCTCGATCCGGCCGCTCTCACGGTGCCGGGCGCCGAACAGGGCGGGGGCGAGCTGCTCGCGGCCGGAGCCGAGGATCCCGGACACCCCCACGATCTCTCCCGCGCGCAGGTCGAGCGAGAAGTCCGCGATCTCGGCGCAGCGCAGGTGCTCGACGGTCAGGACGGGTTCGGCGAGGTTCTGCCGCTCGGCGACCTCGAGCTCGGCGACCTCCCGGCCCGCGATGAGCCGCACCAGCTCGTCGTGGTCGAGGTCGCCGGTCGGTTCGTCCGCCACGACCCGCCCGTCGCGAAGCACGACGACCCGATGGGCCAGTGCGCGCACCTCGTCGAGCCGGTGCGAGATGAACACGATGCCGGCGCCCCTGTCCGCGATCCGGCGGACCGCCTCGAAGAGCACGGCGACCTCGTCGCGGTGCAGCGCGGTCGTCGGCTCGTCGAGCACCAGGATGTTGTCCGGCCGCTCCCACCCGTCCATGGCACGCGCGATCGCGACGATCGTCCGCTGGGCTGGGGAGAGCCTGCCGACCGGCACCGTGGTGTCGAAATGAGCCCCGAACCGCGAGATGAGCTCGTCGGCGTGGCGTCGCTCGGCGGCGGCGCGCACCGGTGCGAGCCCGAAGGCGCGCGCCGGCTTGCCGATGCCGATGTTCTCCACCGTGCTGAGGATGTCCGCGAGGCCGAGGTCCTGGTGGATGAAGTGCAGCTTGCCGCCGGCCGTCCCGGTCACGACGGTGCCCTCCGCGGCGCGCACCTCGACCTCGGTTCCGTGGTCGGCCTGATACACCCCGGCGAGGATCTTCACCAGTGTTGACTTGCCCGAGCCGTTGTGGCCCAGTACGGCGACGATCTCGCCCGCTCCGACGTCCAGCGAGACGTCGTCGAGGGCCTTGAGGCCGGGAAAGGTCTTCGACATGCGCCGGATGGTGAGCAGCGGCGGCGCTACGGCGCTGGTGGTCATGACTTCAGCCAGAGCTTCGCGTAGCGCTGGGCGTAGTCGGGATAGGGGTTCCAGCCCTTGGCCGGGTCGAAGGTGATGTCCTTCTGTCCCAGGAAACCGAACGAGGCTTCGCCGTCGGCCTCGGCCTTCAGCGGCTGGTCGCCGAGCACGAGCCGGGCGGCCACGTCCACGCCGGCCCACACGGAAGAGTTGTAGTCGATCGCGAGGGCGGTGTCGATCTTGCCGTCCTTGATGTCCTGCAGGTTGCCGGCCTGCGGCGCGTAGAGCAGGGTGCTGACGTCGATGCCGGCCGAGCTCATCGCAGCGGGAACGCCGGCGGCCAGGGTGCCGGTGCTCATGACGGCGATCGTCGTGTCGGGATGTGACTGCAGGTCGGTGACGACGGTCTGCGGCGCGCTGGTGCCGAGGGTCGCCAGCGCGACGTTGACGGTGCGCGACTCGCAAGAGGAACAGTTCTTCTTCAGCTCGTCCTCGAAGCCCTTGATCATCGCGGGCACGAAGCTGATCTCCGGCACGCCGTAGAAGGCGACCTTCGCGCCGGGCCCCTTGTTCGCGATCACCCAGTCCGCCAGGAGCCCGCCGGCCTTGACGAAGGTCGGGGCGCCGAGGTAGTTCGCGGTGATGCCGAACGGCTTGGTGTCCACGGAAACCGAGATCGTGACGATCTTGATCCCGGCGTCGGCGATCCGTTGCAGGCCACCACCGTAGATCTGCGGGTCGAGACCGGTGGCGATCACCGCGGCGGGTTTCATCGCCAGGACGGCGGAAGCTGCGGACTGCGCCGTCTGGGCGGACGAACCCGAGTTCACGATCGTGACGGTGCCGCCGATGGCCCGGACCGCCGCCTGCACCTCACGGCCGGCGACGGAGCAGGCCTGCGCGGCGCATTGCAGGAAGGCGAAGTTCGTGCCGGGCGGGACGGGCTTGCTCAGCGGCTGGTCCACGACGAACGGGCTCGCCTTGCCGCTGGTGTAGGCCGCGATCGCCTGCCTCGCGGCGTCGGCGTTCGCGGACCCGGCGGCCGCGCCCGATCCTGTTCCGGAGGAACCGCACGCGGTGAGGGAAGCCGCCATCACCACCGCGATCGACAAGGTACCCAAAGCTCGATGCACACCGGACAGGCCGGGTGTCAACCGGCGCGACTGCGCCTTCGGTTTCGCGATCGACATCGCCAAGCTCCTATCGCCGTTGATAGATGGACCTTGATGGATGGACTGAGCCGGTTCCGCGGTTCGGCGGTCCGGCCGGACTCCGGGGAATCACTCCGCACCGGCACGCTAGGCTTCACTATCGTTGAAGTCAATGCATATTAGTGAAGCAGTCGCGCCGTCAAGTTCCGGTCAAAACCGTTGCGGCACAAGCACTTACATCCAGGTTTCGGCATACGTCGGCTACGCCGCGGCATGCCGAGGCGTAGAAGCGCGGCGTCCGGCCGGCTGGTTCAGTTACCGGTGTCGTCGGACCCGGTCAGCCACTGCCAGGTCGCGTCGTAGAACTCCTGGACCGGCCCGGGCCGGTCGTCGCCGAGAAGCGTGTCGTCGACCTCCATGCCGTTGCGGCCGAGGTCCCAGGCGATGATCGAGTAGGTCTGGCGGAACTTCGCCAGCCGCGCGGCGGGGAGGTTGATCCGCTCGCCGGGCGCCACGGGGGTGAGCGAGATGTCCTCGTAGATCGCGTCGAGGCGGGTGATCTTCCAGACGCCGTCGCGACGCTCGAGCCGGTAGTTCAGCCTGCTGTAGGACACCAGGTGGCCGAGCACGCCCTCGACCTCCAGGTGTGCCCGGATCGCCGAGGAGGCTTCGGCGTACGCCCGGTCGCCGCGGGTGTGCACGACCGGGGCGAACATGTTGTGCACCGTCGTGCGGCCGCGTTCGACCATCTCGCGTGAACCCGCGACGAAACCGGCGCCGTCCCCTTCGTACCAGCTGAGCCGGACCGTGGAGTCGGGCCAGTAGGCGTCTGCCATCTGCTCCCACCGCCCACGGTCGCGGCCCTGTCGTTCGTGGAGGATCACCTGGGTGATCGTCGCTGCTTCGCTTCCGAAGTCCGTAGCGCCTGGCTCGCGGGTGGTGGCATCTGCGGTGACGGGCATTCGGACCTCCTTCCCGGCTGGCGGCCGCCGCGGCGACGCGGGGCTCGCGGGTGGTCTCGGTCTGCCGGCAAGTTTGACACGGAATCTCGCCAGAGTCACTATTGATGAAGAAATCTCTTAATGGTGAAGGAGCTCGGATGTCCGGCGAGGAGTCCGTATGGCAGGCACAGCGCGGGGAGTTCGCGGATCGGTGGATCGCTCGCGTCGGCTACGGCGCGATGCAGCTGGGCGCCTCCGGAGGCCCCGCCGCCGCCGAGCGCGCCCACGTCGTGTTGCGCGCGGCGGTCGAGCACGGCGTCGAGCACATCGACACGGCGGCCTTCTACGGCGCGGGTGCGACGAACAGGCTCATCCGGGAGGCGCTGGCTCCGTACCGGAACGGCCTGGTGATCGCCACCAAGATCGGCGTGCGCTGGAGTGGCACCGAGCGGGTTCCCGCACAGCGGCCGGAGGAACTGCGTGCCGGGGTCGAGGACAACCTGCGCACGCTCGGACTCGAGCGGCTGGGGCTGGTGAACCTGCGCCGGATGGACTCCGGGCGGGTCGTCGCGACGGGCGACCAGCAGGTGGACCTGGACGACCAGCTGGCCGAACTCGTCCGGCTGCGGGAGGAGGGCAAGATCGCCGCGCTCGGGGTCAGCGACGTGAGCGCCGACCTGGTGGCCCGGGCGCTCCCGGCAGGGATCGTCGGCGTGCAGAACCTCTACAACTTGCTCGATCGCACCCACGAGCCGGTCCTGCGGTTGTGCCGCGAGTCCGGGATCGCCTTCGTGCCCTACTTCCCGCTGGGATCGGCCGTCTCGCGGCTGCCCCGGGTGACGGAGAACGCGACCGTCGCCGAGATCGCCGGCAAGCACGGCGCCAGCCCGGCGCAGGTCGCGATCGCGTGGCTGCTGGCACTGGGACCGCACGTCTTCCCGATCCCAGGCACCTCGACCGTGGCGCACCTGCTCGACAACATCGGTGCCGCGTCGGTACAGCTCGACGAAGGGGATGTGCGCGCACTCGGCGCGCTGGCGAATTGACGTGAGCCCCGACGTCCGGTCGTCACCCGCAGCCGGGCTCAGTGATGCGGCTGCTCGATGTACTGGTGCGCGATCTGCTTGTGCTCGAGGAACTCTTCGATGCTCTGGTGCCCGCCGAGCCGGCCGAGCCCGCTGGCCTTGTAGCCGCCCTCCTCGAACTCCACGGCCAGGTTGGCCCAGCTGTTGATCGAGATCAGCCCGGAGTTCAGCCGCCTCGATACCCGCAGCGGGCGGTTGACGTCCGAGGTCCAGACGCACGCGCTGAGACCGTATTCGGTCTCGTTCGCGAGCCGGATGCCCTCCGCCTCGGTTTCGAACGTCCGGAAGGTCTGGACCGGGCCGAAGGTCTCCGTCTGCACGATGTCGAGCGAGGAGTCGGTGACCTCGAGCAGCGTGGGCAGGTAGAAGGCGCCGGCCTTGAGCGGGCCTTCGGTGACCGGGCCACCGCGCACGACGACCTCGGCGCCGGCGTCGATCGCCTCTTGGACCGCTTTGTCGACCCTGGCGACCGCGTCCTTGTCGATCAAGGGACCCATCTGGCTCTCCGGGTCCGACGCCGGGCCCGGCCTGACGTTCGACAGGCCCTCCTTGAGGGCCTCCCGCAGCTCGGCGGCGATCCCGCTCTGGGCGATGATCCGGCTGCCGGTCATGCAGAACTGGCCGCCGAAAACCGTGCTCGACGCGATGATCGTGGGCACGGCGACGGCGAGGTCGGCGTCGTCGAAGATCAGGTGGGGCGTCTTGCCGCCCAGCTCGAGACCGACTCGTTTCAGGTTCTTGGCGGCCCCTTCAGCGATGAGCCGGCCGACCGCGGTGCTGCCGGTGTAGCTCACCACCGGCACGTCGGGCGAGTCGACGAGCAGCTTCGCGCCGTCGGAGCCGGACTCGACGAACACGTTGACGATGCCCGCGGGGATCTCTTTGACGCTGCTGAAGACGTCGGCCAGCACCTGCCCGGACTGGGCGGCCTGGGCCGGCAGCTTGAGCACGACGGCGCACCCGGCCGCGAGGGCGGGGGCGATCGCGCGGATCGAGAGGTAGGCGGGCGAGTTCCAGGGGGCGATGATCCCGGCCACCCCGATGGGCTGGCGGAAGGACAGCGATTGGCGGCCGGGCATGGTGTCGCCCACCTTGCCGAAGGTCGTGAGGGCCAGGGCGGCGGCGAAGCGCAGCGCGCGCGGGATGAAGTGGGCCTCGAAGCCGGCCTCGCCGGCGAGCTTGCCGTTCTCGCGCGACAGCACCGAGGCGACCTTGGGCAGGTTCATGTCGTACGCGTCGGCCAAGTGGTTCAGCGCGGTGGCGCGCAGCATCGCGTCGTCACGCCAGGTGGTGCTCTCGAAAGCGTTGAGCGCCGCGGTGATCGCCGACCGGCAGACCTCCGCACCACCGTCGAAGTAGGTGCCGATCTCGTTGCCGGTGGCCGGGTCGATCGTCTTCCGGCGGGTCGAGTCCGCTTCGGTCCATTCGCCGCCGATCCACTGGCGGGAGGTGAGCTGATCGGTCATCGGTGTCTCCTCGTCGAGCGCGTGTCGAAGCCGGATCGGCGATGAACTCGTGGACCACGAGCCCTTCGCGAGTTCATCTATATGCATTGACTTGAATGATCGTGAAGGATAGGCTTCGGCCTGTCAATAGGCAGGGCCGCCACCTGCGGCTACCCGCGGGAAGGAGGCGACGGTGACCATCGACCCCCTCCGTTACCGGGACACCCTCGGTCACTACCCGACCGGCGTCGCGGTGGTCACCGCCGTGGGCGACGACGGCCGCCCGGCCGGGATGGTCGTCGGATCGTTCACGTCGGTCTCGCTCGACCCGCCGCTGGTCGCGTTCTTCCCCGCGCGGGAGTCCGGCAGCTTCGCGCGGATGCGCACCTCGGCGTACTTCTGCGTCAACGTCCTGGCCGCCGACCAGGAGGACGTTTGCCGGCGGTTCGCCGCGCGCGGCGCCGACAAGTTCGAGGGGGTCGGGTGGCGCCCGGCCCCGCACGGATCGCCCATCCTGGACGGCGCGGTCTCGTGGATCGAGTGCTCCTACGAGCAGGTCCTCGACGGCGGCGACCACTTCATGGTGCTCGGCCGGGTCGATGCCCTCGACGTCTCGCGCCCGACCCTGCCGCTGCTGTTCTTCCAGGGCGGCTACGGCCGGTTCTCGCCGCCGTCACTGGTCGCTCCGTCCGACCCTGACCTGATCCAGGCGGTGCGCCTGGCCGAGGTCGCTCGCGGGGAGATCGAGCGGCTGGCGCTGGAGCACGGCGTGGACTGCAGTCTGCTGGCCAAGGTCGGCGGCGACGCCGTCATAGTGCTCACCTCGGAACATTCTCCGGCGCCGAGCGCAGGCAGCGTGGGCCACCGCGTCCCCCTCGTCCCGCCGTTGGGTGCGACGCACCTCCTTGGCGCCGGAGAGGAGGAGGTGCGGGAGTGGCTCGATCGCGCGCCGGGCAGGGACCCGGCGATCCGCGACCGGCTCCGGCAGAGCCTCGAGCGGGTGCGCGAACGAGGGTATTCCCTTGCGCTGCGCGAGGATTTGGACTCCGAACGGGTCGCACTGGCCGAGGAGTACACGTCCCCGGAGCGGCTGCCGGCCCATGACCGGCGGATCCGGCAGCTCATCGCCGACCGCACCGCCCTCTACGAGCCCGACCTCGACCCGGGCGAGCGCTACGACGTCCACTCGATCGTCGTGCCGCTGCGGTCACAGCTCGACGCCCCGGCGCTCGCGCTGCGTCTAACCGGCCTGCCGGCCGGCCTCACCGGTGCCCAGGTCGACGTCTGGACGATCCGGCTGAAGCACACGGCCGCGGCGATCTCCCGGCAGCTCGCGCCGGTCGCCCGCTGACCGGAACTCAAAACGGCCATCCGGCCTCGACCGTCTCGAAATTGGAGAACCCACATGATCAAAACGGCTGATCCCGCCGAGCCGGTCCAGGCCACTTCGCCCACCCCGAGCCGGATCGTCGAGAACGCCCGCGCGATGGTTCCCCACCTGCGCGCCCGCATCGCCGAGACCGAGCGGCTCCGCAAGCTCCCGGAAGAGACGATGAAGGAGGCCGCCGAGGCCGGGATCTTCTCCCTGTTCGTGCCGAAGTCCCTCGGGGGTGCCGGTGGCGGCGTCGGGGACTTCGTCGAAATGGTCAAGGCACTCGCGCAAGGCCACCTGTCGGCCGCTTGGACGCTGGCCTTCCTCGCCGAGCACGGCCTGATGCTGGCCCGCTATCCGGAGGAGGCCCAGAAAGAGATCTTCGCCGAGGGAAGCGATGCCCTCATGAGCGGCGTCATCCACCCGCCGGGCACCGCCGTACCGGTCGAGGGCGGTTACGAGGTGAGCGGCTACTGGGGTTACGCCACCGCCGTGCAGCACGCGGACTGGGTGCAGGTGTTCGCCAAAGTCGAGGGCCGTGAGGGCGAGACCCTGCTCACCCTGCTCAAGCGCGAAGACGTCGAGGTCGTGGAAACCTGGGACATGTCGGGCATGGGGGGTACCGGGAGCCACCACGTGCGCACGGAGGGGGCCTTCGTCCCGGAGTACCGCACGCTCGACATGGACGTGTGGTCGTCCCGCGGCAACCCGGGCGCGTTCCTGCACCCGGAGGCGGTGTACTCCTACGCACTGCGTGACGTGCTCGGCTTCATGTATCCCGCGATGGCGGTCGGTGCCGCCGAGTCGATCATCGCCGACTACCGCCAGCGTCTCGAAAACCGGCGGGCGCCGTTCAGCTCGCTGATCACCGCGGACTCGGTAGGCGGCCAGATGCGCTACGCCCGGTGCATCCAGGCGCTGCGCCTGGCCCAGGCGACGCTCAAGCAGACCGTCGACGAGGTGGTCGAGGCCAACGCCACCATCGAGGGTGAGTTCCCGCCGGAGATGCGCGCTTCGGTCAAGCTCGGCCTCATGGGCGTCTTGCGGATGGCCTGGGAGGCCGTGGACCTGGCGGTCAAGGGCTCGGGCACCTCAGTGTTCAAGAACGACCACCCGATGCAGTACTACATCCGGGATCTGGAGATGCTGCTCAGCCACCAGACCATCGACGAGGACGCGATGCTCGGCATGACCGGCCAGATCCTGCTGGGCCGAGCCACTCAGTCCACGATCAGCATCATCTGACGCCATGAGTGACCACACCGACCTCAGCGAGCTCGTCCTGCGCGAGCGCGCCGCCCGGAACCACGCGCAGTGGGACGCGCTGCGTGGCTGCTTCCACCCGGACTCGCTGGTGATCACGAGCTGGTTCGAGGGCACCGGCCCCGAATTCGTCGACGTCAGCGTCAAGCGGTACCGCCCCGGCAACTCGATCATCAACCGACTCTCGCCGCCGGTCGTCCATCTCGCCGGCGAGAGCGCGGGGCGGGACAGGGCGCTCGTCGAGCTGCCCTCGACGACGATCCGGTGGTTCCCGATCGACGGCGTCGAGGTGGAGTTGACCTCCTACATGCTGCTCGTCTACCGCGCCGAGCGGCGGGACGGGGTGTGGCGGATCCTGCAGCTCAACGCGATCAACGAAGCGGACACGCTGTTCCCGGCGATCCCGGGTGACGTGCCGAAGATCGACCGCGAGCTGCTGGCCGGCTTCCGCCGCTCCTACCGGTTCCTCAGCCTGTTCCACACCCTGCACGGTGAGCCGGTGAAGGACGACCTCCCCGGCCTGGACGATCGGGACTCGGTCGACTCGCTCTACTCGGCGGCGTTCGGCTGGCTCGAAAGCGGCCGCGGCGGGTCCGCCGACCCGTCGGCTCCCCACTCGAACTGAAGATTTCGCTGCTTCGAAAGGAAGTTGATGTCCGAACAGTCCCTTCCCCGCGTCCAGGTGATCGTCGGGAGCACGCGCCCCGGGCGCGCCGGCTTGCCGGTCGCCGGCTGGATCGCCGAGCGTGCCGAGAAGCACGGCGGGTTCGAGGTCGAGGTGCTGGATCTCGCCGAGCTCGACCTGCCGATCATGAACGAGCCGAACCACCCGCGGCTGCGCAAGTACACGCACGAGCACACCAAGAGGTGGAGCGAGACGATCGAGCGCGGCGACGCGTACATCCTCGTCGTGCCGGAATACAACCACGGCCCGAACGCGGCCACCAAGAACGCGCTCGACTACCTGGTGCACGAGTGGGCTTTCAAGCCGGTCGGTCTCGTCAGTTACGGGGGCGTCGCCGGGGGCACCCGCGCGGTCGCCGCGCTCAAGCCCACGCTGGCGGTGCTCAAGATGATGCCGCTCACCGAGGGCGTGATCATCCCGATGATCGCGACCGCCCTCGAGGGCGAGGGCCAGGACCGCAGGTTCGTCGCGTCCGCCGAGATCGAGGCCGGCGCCAAGGCCATGCTCGACGAGCTCGCCCGGGTGGAACCCGTGCTGCGGCAGCTGAGGCCGAAGGGATGACCCCCTTCGCGAGTGAACCGCCGCCGATTCCTTGGCATAGAACCGATCCATCGGAGGGAATTCGATGAGCACGACCGAGACCACGGTCCCGAACCGGACCGGCGGCGCGGCGGACTGCCTGCAGTCGATCGTGGCCTACCACGGCGACATCGACCGCGGCCGGGCGACCCGCGGCATCCGCTACTTCGCTGACGACGCGCGCTTCCAGGCCAGAGGACGGGACCTGGCCGGCCGCGACGCGATCCTGGGCTTCCTCACCGACCGTGAGGCGAAAACGGCCCGCCGCACCCTGCACGTCATCACCAACCCGGTGACCACGTTCGACAGCGACGACGACCTTTCCATCGCCGCGGTGATCGTGTTGTACGCGATGGACGACTCAGACGCCTACGTCATCGAGAACGTCCTCGACACCGTTCACCGCTTCACCCGATCCGCTGCTGGCTGGCTGATCGTGGACCGCACGAGCCGGCGGCTGCACCCCGCCGCCCCCACTTCGCGGGTGAGCGCATGAGCACCCAGACCCCTCAGACCTCCGTTGCCCCGGATGGCGCCGCCCGCCGCACCCGGCCGGTCAAGCTGCAGATGGCCGAGCTGGTGATCAAGACGGCGAACTACGACCGGATGTGCGCGTGGTACGAGCACCTGCTGGGGCACGGCCCGTTCTTCACCCGCCTTCCCGACCCGGACCAGCCGCCGAGGCCGGCCGGTATGCCCGAGCGGGCGGTCGACGTGCGTCTGGCCTTCTTCGAGATTCACGACAACGGGCACCCGCACCACCAGACACTCGGCATCTTCGGCATCGACAGCCTCGCCGGCGTGCAGCGCAGCGGGTCCGGCCTGCACCACTTCCAGTTCGGCGTGGACGGCCTCAAAGAGCTGATCACGCAGTACGACCACATGATGGCCGCGGGCTCGGTGCCGCACCGCGTCGCCAACCACGGACAGGCGACGAGCTTCTACTTCACCGACCCGGACGGGAACATCATCGAGTTCTCCTGCTCGAACTTTCCCACCTGGGAAAAAGAAGCGGCTTTCATGGCCAGTCCGGCCTTCGCCGGGAACCCCTCGGGCCTGGAGCTGGATCACGCGGACTTCGCGCGTCGCTACCACTCCGGCGAGCCGCGCGAGTCGTTGCTGAGCCTCGAGCCGAAGGGATCCGCATGACCAGATATGTGAGCACCACCCGGGGAGTCGGCCGCTTCCTGGCGGACGACACGGTCGAGCTCCTCGACATCGCCGAGCCCGATCTCGGTGCCGTCCTGCGGGCCGGCCGGACGCTCGGCGAACTGGCCGCGGCCGGCACCCGCGACAAGATCGCGCCGGCCGAGGTCGAGCTGCTGCCGGCGATTCCCCGGCCGTCGAAGATCTGGGCGGTCGGCTTCGGTTACCACGACCACCGGGCCGAGACGGGGCACAGCGCGGAGGTGGGTGAGCCGACGATCTTCATGAAGGCTCCCTCGTCGGTCACCGCGTCCGGTGCGCCGATCCGGTTCCCCGCGGTGGCGCCCGACGAGGTCGATTACGAGGGCGAGCTCGCCATCGTGATCGGGCAGCGACTGACCTCGGTGGACGAACAGGCCGCGTGGGACGGCATCGCCGGCTTCACGATCGCCAACGACGTGAGCGCCCGCGACGTGCAGAAGGGCCGCATCGAGGGCCGTCCGGCCGACGTCTCCGCGGCCAAGAGTTTCGACACGTTCACACCGCTCGGGCCAGCCCTCGCCACGCTGGACGGGTTCGCCGACCCCAACGACCTGTCCCTGCGCACCTGGGTCGACGACGAGCTGCGCCAGGACGCCCGGACGTCCGACCTGATCTACCCGGCCAAGGTCATCGTGGCCTACCTGTCGCGCCAGACCACGCTGGAGCCCGGCGACGTGATCATGACAGGCACCCCGGCCGGGGTCGGCCACAAGCAGGGCAAGTTCCTGCGCAGCGGGCAGACCGTGCGCATCGCGATCGAGGGCATCGGCGAGCTGGTAAACACCTGCGCGTGAGCGCTGAATCCCAGCAACCCGTCCGTGCGGCTCATCGCGTCGTGGACCCGACCGTAGGAGAACTCATGTCCAGCCCCGCAACCCACACCGGCCGCGTCGCCGTCGTCACCGGTGCCGCCATCTCCACCGAGCTGGCGCGCCGCGGCGCGGACATCATCGCCGTCGACGTGTGCGACGCGAGCAAGACGGTCAAGGCCGTCGAAGCGGAGGGCGCAAGGCGATCGCGCTGGCGGCCGACCTCGCGGACCCGGCCGCGGTCGAGGCCATCACCCCGGCGATGCTCGGCTTCGCAGGCCGGGTCGACATCCTCGTCAATAACGCCGGGATCTTCCCCTTCGAGGACCTGTGGCAGCTGACTTTCGAGCGCTGGCGCGAGATCTTCGCGGTCAACACCGACTCGCAGTTCCTGATGACCAAGGCGGTGATGGGCTCGATGAAGCAGAACAACTGGGGCTGGCCGTGCCAGACATGGTCCCCTACATGGCGAGCAAGGGCGCGGTCATCGGCTTGACCCGCGGCCTCGCCACCGACCTCGCGGCGTACAACATCACGGTCAACGCGATCCTGCCGACCGCGTCCCGGACCCCGGGTGGTGAGAAGTTCATCGGCAACGAGACCCTTGAAATGGTGGGGCAAATGCAAGCTATCAAGCGTGTCGGCACCGCGCAGGACGTGGTGGGCGTGACGTGCTTCCTGACGAGCGAGGACTGTCACCTCGTGACCGGGCAGACCATCTCCGCGGACGGGGGCCTGGTCCGGCTATGAACGACAACACGCTTGCTCAGGCTGTCGGCAGCGCGACCGCCGCGGCGATCGAGGCCGTCTCGAACCAGGGGCGGTGGGGTGCGGACGATGAACTCGGCACCCTCAACCACATCACCGACGAGGTGCGTGCGCGTGCCGTCTCGGAGGCCCGGCTCGGACGGTTCGTCTCCCTCGGTGCCCGGCTCGACGCGAGCGCCGTCATTCCCGGGCCGATGGCGGCGGCCAGCCCGCCGTTCGGCCCGGTGGTCGCGACCAAGTTCTATACCGGGTCGCCGCCGATGTCGATGGCCGAGCAGCTGACGGTCAACACCCACCACCCCCAGCTGACGCATCTTGACGCCTTGACGCACACGGTGGTCGACAACAAGGTCTATCCCGGTGTGCCGCTGCCGGAACGGGCCACGTTCTTCGGGATCACCAAGGGGTCGAGCGCGGCGTTCTCCGGCGGGATCGTCAGCCGTGGTGTCTTCCTCGACCTCGCACCCGGCGGCCGGCTGCCCGAGCGGTTCCCGATCACCGGTGCGGTGCTGGACGATGCCTGTGCGCGGACCGGTGTCGAGGTGCTGCCAGGGGACGCGGTCGTGGTGCGCTCGGGCTGGCGCGAGCTGGAGCCCGGCCGGGCGACGGCCGGCTTCACCCCGGACGGGGTGCGCTGGCTGGGGGAGAAGAGCGTGTCGGTGTACGCCGGCGACATCGGCGACTCGCATCCGATCCTGGACCCCGAGAACCCGACGCCGCTGCACCGGATCGGCCTGGTGCACCTCGGGCTGGTGCTGTGCGATGCCGCCGACCCGACGGCACTGGCCGAGGTGTGCGCCGAACTCGGCCGCTACACCTTCATGATCGTCTTCGCGCCGATGCGGGTCGACGGGTTGACCGGGTTGCCGGTCAACCCGCTGGCCATCTTCTGAGCCCCAGCAAACATAAGAGGACGTCTGGACACCGTTTCATACGTGCCCCTGAAGGCCACCATGACGGCGTTAGACGCCGTGAAGGCTCCCATCAGGGCATACGGCAAGCGTGGGGTGGCGACTGAAGGGGACTTTCCCTCGACTCAACCTTGCAGTTCGTCGGTGAAGCGGTGTGCGGCGGCCTCGGCGGCGGAGAACCGTTCGGCCGGTTCTCCGGCGAGGACGGCGGCGATCACCGGTTCCGCGATGCCGGCGTCCCGGGCGAGCGCCGTGTGGACGTAGATCTCGTAGGCGGAGTTCCATGCCACGCCGACGGTGAGGATGACGATCTCGCGGACCGCCGCGGCGAGCGACGACTGAGCCTGGTCGGCGCGGACCCAGGCCATGAACGCCCGGCCAGGGACGGGCCGGTGCACGAACGCGTTGAACGGGCCGATGAGATCGCCTTCCACCGTGGCGGCGTGAACCCCCGAGCGCCGGGCCCAGGGCACTACTTCGGACCGTAGCTCCGCTTCCCAGGCGACCTGGTCCTCCCGCAGCGGACCGGTGCGAGCGAGGGGAAGGCACCCACCCCAGTTTCCGGCTGCGCCGGATGGTTCCGCAACGGTGGTCATGACGTGGCGAAGGGGAGGATGAGGTCGGCGAGTGCGTGCGGTGCTTCCATCGGGACCTGGTGACCGGAGTCGACCGTCACGATCGAGGCACGGGTCAAGTGGGGCATGGTCGGTCCGCGCTGCACGTCCAGACCCCAGACCGGGTCGTGGTCGGCCACGACCAGCAGGGTCTCGACGTCGATCGGCGCGGCGCGGCCGGTCCAGTCCTCGTAGATTCCTTCGTTCAGCCACGCGTCCCAGGCCTTGCGGTTCGTTCGCGAATAGTCCTCGCAGGCGCGGTCGAAAACGTGCTGCGGCAGGGGCACCGCGGTGCGGTCGCGGACGAACCGCTCGTTGAGCAGCTGCGCGGTGCCGGGCTCCAGCACAGCGGCCGCGATGAGCTCGGCGAAGACCGCGCCGTCGCGGCCCTGGTACTGCTCGACTTCGTCGAACTGGTGACACCGTCCGCCATCTTTGCGGTCAGCGGTCCCGAACGCGTCGCGTTCATCACCGCGAACACCCCTCGCGGGCGCGCCAACAACAGCGCGATCGTCGAGTTCCTCGTCGATGACACGGAAGCTCTGTACGAGAGGCTCGAGGCCGAGTTCGGGAACGACCTCGACGTTCTGCAGCCCCCGATCATGATGCCGTGGGCAATCTGTCACTTCTGATCCGCGATCCCGCCGGGGCGGTCGTCAACGTCTACACATACCGATGGCACCGGAGGCGCGGCGGCTCCAGCGCAACCGCACACCTCGGATGCGAGTCCGGTCCGCCTGAACTGTTCAGCGAGCGTCGGCGACGCCCGCGTCGAGGGACTCGAGCAAAGAGCCGACCAGCGCCTTGGTCTGTGTTCCGCCCGAGGCCGATCCGTAGACGTAGAAGTCGGGGCGGACGATGACCGCGGTTGCCTCGTGGTCGGCGAACCAACGAGCGTAACGCCCCTCGGTGTCCTGTGCGTCGGAGCCGACGCCCGAGCCCACGACGACCACCGTGATGCCCTCCTCCGCAAGCGACTCCCGCTGCGCGTCCGCCCAGTCGCTGGAGGCGTCGTCGCCGTCGAAGAGGAGGACGAAGCCGTCTGCCGGGAACACGCGGTCGAACAGGTCGGTTCGGCCGTTGACCGTGACGCGGCCCTGCCACATCAGCTCGCCTGCACCCGGGGTTCGCGAGAGCAGGCCGCCGGAGAGCTTCGGGAACTTCATCGGCCGCGGCCGCGAGTCCGCGGTCCGCTCGGCGAGCATCCGGGCGTCGCGCTCGGCCGCTTGCCGCGGGTCGCGCATGGTCTGCACGTGGCCGAGCTCGATTCCCTTGAGCATGACGGTGGTGACGTGCGGCTCGCGCTCGACCTGGTAGGTGTCGAGCAGGTCCGGCGAGCTCCGCTCGCGCAGGACGCGGTCGAGCTTGAAGGCGAGGTTCCACGCGTCCCGCAGGCCGGAGCACATGCCTTGGCCGAGGAACGGCGGCATCTGGTGGGCCGCATCGCCGGCGAGGACGATCCGTCCCACCTGCCACCGGTGCGCCATCCGTGATCGGAAGGTGTACGTCGCGACCCGGATCAGGTCCGCGTCATCCGGAGTGATCAGGTGCGAGACGCGGTTCCAGACCTTCGCGGGCTGGTTCTCGGTGCGGAAGCTCTCCTCGGAGTCGAGCATGAAGCTGACCCGGTGGTGCTTCGGGCCGAGCGAGATGATCGCCGTCGGCTGCGCCGGGTCGCAGACCTGGCGAGCCATGGGCAAGCCGGTGATCGGGCGGTGCAGCCGGAAGTCGGTGACCATCCAGGGCTCGGAGAACCCGTGGTCGGTGACCTCGATGCCGAGGTGCTCGCGGGTGAAGCTGTTGCCCCCGTCGCAGGCGATCACGTACCGGGCGCGCACCTGTCCGCCGTCGCCGAGCTCGATGGTCACGCCCTCGTCGTCCTGCGCGTAGCCGACGGCCTCCGCGGACATCCGGATTTCGATGTTCGGGCTGGAGCGCGCCAGCTTGTCGAGCGCGTCCTCGAGATCGGGTTGGTACATCATGTACCACTCCGCCCAGCCGAGGTCGCCTTCCTTGGCATACGCGTGCTGGACGAGGGTCTCGCCCTTGCTGTTCTGCCATTCGTACGACTCCTGCGGGTGCACCGCCGGCAGTAGCCGGTCCGCGATTCCGAGCGCGTCCAGGGTGCGCATGGTCTCGTCGTCGAAGGTCGCCGCTCGGGGCAGGTTGTACAGGCCCGGGTAGCGCTCCAGCACGAGGACCCGGTGTCCCCGCCTCGCCATGAGGTTGGCGGCGGTCATGCCGACCGGGCCGTAGCCGACAACAGCCACGTCGTAGACCGTCCCGGCCTGCGGCTGGGCGCTCACGACGGCAGACCCTCCGCCTGCACGCGAACGTCCAGCCCGAGCAGGCGCCCGGCGTTGCCGTGGGCGATCGCGGCCCGTTCGTCGTCCGAAAGGGTTGCGGTGCGCAGGAACTCGGTCGCCACGCTCATCTCCTCGAACGGGTAGTCCGTGCCGAAGAGCACGTGGTCGATGCCGATGGCCGAGATCGTCGCCCGCAGGGGGATCTCGTCGCAGACGCCGCTGGTGGTCACGTAGAGGTTGCGCTTGAGGTACTCCGAGGGGTGGCCGAGGGCGAGTTCGACGCCGTGCCGGTTGTGGAAGTCCCAGCGCGAGTCCAGCCGCCAGAGCGCGAACGGCAGGCCTTCGCCCATGTGCCCCAGCAGGAGCTTGGCGCCGGGGTGACGGTCGAAGACCCCGCCGAAGATCAGGCGCAGCGCGTGCGTGGCGGTGTCGATTCCCCAGCTCCACATCGGCCCGATCATCTCGGGGTGGCCGGAAAAGACGTGGCCGGCGTCAACGCCGTTGGCGGGGTGCAGGTAGATCGGTACGTCCAGGTCGACGGCGCGCTCCCAGACGACGTCGAAGCGGCGGTCGTCGAGATAGCGGCCCTGGGTGTGCGCGTTGACCAGCGCCCCCTTCATGCCGAGTTCGGCGACGGCCCGCTGGAGCTCGTCCGCCGCGGCCGCCGGGTCCTGCAGGGGGAGTGCGCAGAAGCCGGAGAACCGGTCGCTGCGCAGCTCGATCGCCGAGGCGAGGAAGTCGTTGACAGTGCGGGCGCGGGACGTGGCGAGTGCGGGGTCGGGCTCGGCCTGGATGCCGGGAGAGTTCAACGACAGCACCTGCAGGTCGAGACCCGATCGGTCCATCTGCTCGATGCGCTCGTCGAAGAGGTCGACCATGCGCCGTGACGCGTTCTCCCAGGCCCGGGGCTGAGCGATTGAGCTCGAACTCGCACCGTAAGCGGCCAGCTCCGAAGTCACGAAGTGCTCTTCGATGCCGATGTATTTCATAGTCCACCTTCACTATTAGTGCTACGGTTCACTAATGATGACTGGTGCCGAGGACTGTGGTCAAGGCCCCACGGCCGGGCGGGCGGGCGAAGTGCGACATGTAACAGCCCCCATCGACGGTCCGGCTCGGGCCGCTGAAGGCGACGACGCGGCGGACTCGAGGCAGGGGATCCAGTCGGTCGAGATCGCGAGCCGGGTGCTTGTCGCCCTCGAGCAGGCGGGTGGCCCGGTAGCCCTCAACGAGCTGGCCAAGCGCTGCGGCGCGGCGCCCAACAAGATCCACCGTTACCTGGTGAGCCTCGGCCGCGCCGGGCTGACCGCCCAGTCGCAGACGACCGGCCGGTACGACCTCGGGCCGACGATGCGGCGCATCGGCGCCGAGGCCCTCCGCCGGTCGAACGAGGTGGCGGTCGCCACCGACCACGTGGTCCAGCTGAGCAACGAGACCGGGCACGCCGTGAACCTGTCGGTGTGGAGCGATGCCGGCCCGGTCGTGGTGCGCTGGGACTACGGGAGCCACGCGCTCTCGCTGACCGCGCGGATCGGCGCCGCGTTGCCCCTGCTCGAGTCGGCCGCGGGCCAGGTCTTCCTCGCCCACCTCCCGAGTGTCATGACCTCGACCGTGCTCGATCGCCAGTACGGCACGCTGAGCGCCAAGCAGCTCGCCGACATCGACAAGCTGAAGACGCAGGTCCGCAGGCGCGGCTACGCCGAAGGAAAGGGCGGGGTCATCGCCAGCCAGCTGTCCTATGCCGTGCTCGTCGCGAGCGCGTCCGAGCCGATGCCGCTCGTGGCCACGGTGGTACTCCCGAAGGATGGCTTCGACGAAGCCGAGGCCCAAAAGACTTTGAGCGCTCTCATCCAGACCGCCGCCGCCATCACCGCCGACCTGGGCGGTCCGCCGCACGAACACTAAAGGACTCAGATCATGGTGAACAAGATCGCGCTCATCACGGGCGCCAACAAGGGAATCGGCTTCGAGACGGCCAAGCAGCTCGCGGCCGAGGGCATGACCGTGCTGATCGGTGCGCGGGACGCCGAGCGCGGGGAGCAGGCCGCGCGCGAGTTGCGCGAGAGCGGCGCCGGTGCGCATTTCGTCCAGCTCGACGTGACTGACGACGCATCGGTCGCGCGGGCGGCGAAGCAGATAGAGAAGGACTACGGCCACCTCGACGTTCTGGTCAACAACGCGGGTACGGCCAGCGTCGCGCGGAAGCGGACCCAGCCGAGCGAGACGGCGCTCGAAGACATGAAGGCGGTCTACGAGATCAACGTCTTCGGAGTTGTGCGGGTGACCAACGCCATGCTGCCGCTCCTGCAGATGGCGCCGGCCGCGCGGATCGTCAACGTTTCCAGCGAGGCCGGCTCGATCACCTCGCAGACCGGCACGACGTCCCCGATGGGCGGGAACCCGGCGTCCGCGCAGTACCCGTCGTCGAAGGCTGCGGTCAACATGCTCACCGCGCAGTACGCGAAGCAGCTGCGTGATGTCCCGATCAAGGTCAACGCGGCCAACCCTGGCTTCACCCAGACGGACTTCACCGGTGGCCGGGGGGTGCGCACCGCGGCCCAGGGCGCCGAGCCCAGCGTTTACCTGGCGACCTTGCCCGACGACGGCCCGTCGGGCGTGCTGTACGGGCACATCTGGACCACCGAGGGCGACGGAGACGGCGGCTACGGCGTCCTCTCCTGGTAAATCCCACTGTTCTTCCACCGCCGGACACCATTGCGAGAGGACCGCATGCCGACCGAATTCACGGTTCACGACGAGCACACTGCCCCCGCCGAGGCCGTCCCGGCGCTGGAGGGAGCCCGCTCCGGGCTCGGCTTCATCTCGTCCCTCGCGGGCGTCATGGCCGATTCGCCCGAGCTGCTCGCCGGCTACAGCGCCGCGTTCACGGCTTTCATGAAGTCCTCTCTGCCACTGCTCGGACGGCACACCGTCGTGATCACCGCGAGTGTGGAGAACGGCTGCGAATACTGCGTCGCCGCCCACTCGACCATGGCGGTGCGCGCCGGGATGCCGCCCGGCACGCTCGGCGCACTCCGTCGCGGAGAACCGACCGGCGACCCCGTCCTCGACGCGATCGCCACTCTCACGCGCGTGCTCGTCACGAGCCGGGGGCACGCCACGGAGGAGGACATCGACCGGTTCCTCTCGGCGGGCCTGACCAAGCGCAACGTCCTCGAAGTCGTGCTCGGTGTAGGGGCGAAGACGATTTCCAACTACACCAACCACCTCGCCGAACGACCCCTCGACCAGGCCTGGCAGGAACATGCCTGGGAAAACCCGAAGGGGTGATGTGCGCTGCCGGGTTTCGGGGTCACTTCACCGCGGGTGAGACATCAGCCAGTTCCTTGCGCAGGAGGTGCTTCTGGATCTTGCCGGAGGGATTGCGTGGAATGGCGTGCACGACCAGAGCGTGCGGGGCCTTGTAGTCGGCGATGCGTTCGCGGGCCCAGGCACGCAACGACTCCAGTGTCGGGTGCGCCCCGTCGGCGGGTACGACCACGGCGAGGATGCTCTCCCCGTAGTCGGGGTGGGGGATGCCGATGACGGCGATGTCCAGGACATCGGGGTGCCCGGCGAGCGCTCCCTCCACCTCGACCGAGTAGACGTTGCGCCCGCCGGTGATGATCATGTCCTTGAGGCGGTCGACGAGGGTGATGTAACCGTCGGCGTCGCGGCGGGCGAGGTCCCCGGTGTGCAGCCAGCCGTCCCGGATGGTCTCCGCCGTGGCTGCGGGCTGGTTCCAGTAGCCCTTCATGATCGTCTCCCCGCGGAGGATGAGCTCGCCCACTTGGCCGGGGTTGACTTCGGTGCCGTCAGTGGTGACGACGCGGCACTCGGTGTTGGGCAGCGCGTAGCGGCCGCTCGCGTCGGGGCGGGCGTGGATGTCCTCGGGGCCGGCGTAGATGCCGCCGGGGCCCGCCTCGGTCTGTCCGCAGAGCTGGTAGAGATTCACCCCGGGCAGGGTCTTCGCCAGCGCGCGGGCGGTGTCGGGCGGCATGGGGGCCGCACCGAACATGCCGATCCGCCAGGCGGACAGGTCCCGGTCGGCGAAATCGGGCAGGCGCAGCAGGAACTGGTACATGGTCGGAACTCCGAAGAACACCGACACGCGTTCCCGGGCCATCAGGTCGGCCACCACGACCGGGTCGAACGCGGGCGCGACCACGTGGGTCATCGCGAGCCCTGTGCCGGCGAAGAGAACCAGGCACAGCTGGGCGGCGTGATAGAGCGGGGCGACGTGCAGAGTGCGGTCGCCGTCGCGGTACCCGGTCGTGGTGGCCATGTTCACCGCACACCAGAGGCTGCGGTGGTGGTCGAACAAAGCACCCTTCGGCGAGCCGGTGGTGCCGGAGGTGTAGACGAGCAACGCGTCGTCGGACTCCGCTGGCAGGTGGGCGAGCTGCGGGTGGTCCTCGGTGGCGAGCGCGGACAGTTCGTCGAGACTCAGCAACAGTGGTGACGTGCCGGCCTGCTCGACGCCGGTGGCGGCGACCTCGGCGACTTCGGCCGCGTACAGGACGGCGGCGGCCCCGGAATCGGTGATGAGGTGCGCCAGCTCGGGCGGCGCGTTGCGCGGGTTCGCCGGAACCAGGATCGCGCCGGTTCGCAGCGCCGCGTAGGCGGCGATCACGAAGGTGTCGCTGTTGGGGGACATCAGCAGGACCCGGTCCCCCGGGGCGATCCCTCGCGCGGCGAGCGCCGCCGCCGCGGCCTCCACGTCGCGGTGCAGTTCGCGGTAGGTGCGCCGGCGGTCGCCGAAGACGAGAGCCTCGCGATCGGGGCAGCGCGCCACGGTGGTGCGCAGGGTGTCTGGAATCGAGGGCATCGTCGCTCTCCCGGGGCCGATTGTCAGATCTTGTGAATTGCGGTTAGCATCGTGGGACACAGTGAACCACCTGAAAAGCTTCTCGGAAAGCTGAAAAGGTCTACGGCAGGAATCGTGGTGAGTCGATCGGTGTACGTTGCGGGGGTCGGCATGGTGCCGTTCCGCAAGCCTCGGGAGACCGAGGGCTACCAGGTGATGGGCGCGACCGCGGCGCGTGCGGCACTGGCGGATGCCGGCGTGGAGTACACGCTGGTGCAGCAGGCCTACGCCGGTTACGTGTACGGCGACTCCACCTCGGGGCAGGCCGCGCTCTACCCGCTCGGGCTCACCGGCATCCCGGTGCTCAACGTGAACAACAACTGCTCCACCGGATCCTCGGCCCTGTTCCTCGCCCGCCAGGCCGTCGCGTCGGGGGTGGTGGAGTGTGCGCTCGCACTCGGGTTCGAGCAGATGGTCAACGGCGCGCTTTCCACGGGCTTCACCGACCGCACCTCACCGTTCGCGAAGTTCGACGACGCGGCGCGCGAACTGCAGGAGACGGACCCGGGCGCGCCGTTCGCCGCCCGGTACTTCGGCGGGGCCGGGCGGGAGCACATGCGGCGCTTCGGCACCTGGGACAACGTCGTGCAGAAGATGACCGACCAGCAGTGGGACGACATCCTCGACGTCCACCTCAAAGCGCCCTTCCGGATCCTCCGCGCCGCACAACCCGTGATCTCCGCCGCGGTCAAGGCCGAGCAGGCCAACTACAGCTCGGCCAAGGCCGGGGTCACCGGCCTGACGAAGGCACTGGCCAAGGAATGGGGCCGCTACGACGTGACCGTGAACTGCGTCGCCTTCGGGCTGATCCGGACCCGGCTCACCGAGGCAGCGGCCGGTGGCGACGCGAAGATCGACGTCGGCGGCCGGCAGATCGAGGTCGGCGTCAACCCCGATCTGCTGGCCCGGCTGGAGACCGGGATCCCGCTGGGGCGCGCCGGCACACCCGCCGAAGGTGCGGGCGCGGTCTACCTGTTCTGCCTGCCCGAGAGCGACTACGTCAGCGGGCAGGTCCTCACCTGCGACGGCGGCTTCGGTGGCTGACCGTGAGGGCTGACGTCTCCGCGAGCTCCGCCGTGCGCACACGCCCACGGGACCGCAAACAGCAGATCCTCGCCGCGGCGTCCGAGCGGTTTTGGACGGTGGGCTACCACCAGGTCGGCATGGCCGACATCGCCGCCGCGGTCGGCATCGGCGCGAGCGCGCTCTACCGGCACTTTCGCGGCAAGCAGGAACTGCTGCTCGCGATCCTCGACGAGCACCTGCGCAGTCTCGAACACCTCGCTGCCGATCCGGGCCGCGACCTGATCCCGAGTTTCGCCGCGTTCGCCCTCGAGCGCCGTGAGTTCGGAGTGCTGTGGGAACGCGAAGCCGGGCACCTCCCCGCCGACGCCCGTCGCGCGTTGCGCCACCGCTTGCGCTCACTCGCGGCCGCCGTCGCCGCCGCGACCGGTGACGCAGACCGGCCGGCTTCCGACCTCCGCGCCTGGGCCGTGCTCTCGATCCTCGACAGCCCGTCGCACCACCGCACCCGGATCGAACCCGCCCGGTTCGAGCAACTGCTTCGCGCGGCCGCCCGGGCTGTGCTCGCCGCGGAGTTGCCTCCGGTCGTGCACCCGGCTCCGCCGCCATCGCACCGGGCCGCCGCCATCGCTCCGGCGTCGCGCCGGGAGGCTCTGCTCGCCGCGGCGATCAGGTTGTTCAGCGAGCGCGGCTACCCCTCGGTCGGGCTCGACGACATCGGCGCCGCGGCCGGTATCGCCGGCCCCAGCGTCTACAACCACTTCGACAGCAAGATCGACGTCCTCACCGCCGCGCTCCACCGCGGCACCGAAGCCTTGTGGGCCGGGCTGCACCGCGCGCTGGCCGCGGCCGAGAATCCCGCCGACGCACTGGATCGGCTCGTCGCGGACTACGCCGCGTTCGCCGCGGCCGACAAGGACATCATCAGTATTCTCGTCTCCGAGATCATCCACCTCCCCGGTGAACGCCGTACCGCGTTCCGGCGCGCCGAGGTGGACTACGTGACCGAATGGGTCACGCTGCTCATGGCCGCCCGGCCGGACCTCACCGACGCCGATGCTCGCGTAGTGGTCCAAGCCGCGCTGGCGCTCGTCAATAGTCTCTCGCGGATCCCTCACCTGCGGGCCCACCCGGATCTTGCCGCCCGCACCGCGCTGCTGGCGCAGGCGATCTTCACCGCCGAGACGAAGTCCGGCTGAACCACCCTGCGGTCACCCCGCCCGCCGACCCACCCACGGAGGAACCCATGCCCGTCGATCCGCAGATGCAGATCATCATCGACCTACTCGAAAGCAGCGGTGCCGGAGAGCTGGCAAAAGGCTCACCCCAGGACGTGCGCGGGTTCCTGCGCATCTCCGCCGGCGCCGATCCGTCGAACACGGTGCAGGTCGGCTCGGTCGACGACCAGGACATCGCGGGGCCGGCCGGCCCGCTCACAGTGCGCATCTACCGGCCGGAGACGACCGGGCCGGCTCCGACGGTCGTGTTCTTCCACGGAGGTGGCATGGTCGCCGGCGACCTGGACTCCCACGACGACCACGGCCGGATGATCTGCCGCGACGTCGGGGCCGTCGTCGTGAGCGTCGCCTACCGGCTGGCTCCCGAGCACCCCTTCCCCGCGGCGTTCGACGACTGCCTGGCCGCCACCCGATGGGCGGTGGACGCCATCGCCACCCTCGGCGGCGACCCCGATCGGCTCGCTGTCGCCGGCGACAGCGCAGGGGGCAACCTCGCCGCCGCGGTCGCCATCGCCGCGCGAACCGACGGGCCACAACTGGCGGCGCAGCTGCTCGTCTATCCCAAGACGGACTTCACGGAAGACACCGCTTATCAATCACGCATCGACAACGCCGAGGGCTATTTCCTCACCGGCGAACTGGCCGACTGGTTCCAGGGCCACTACATCTCCCCGGACGACATCCGCGACCCCCGCGCATCGGTCCTGCTGGCCGAGGACCTGTCCGGCGTCGCGCCGGCGGTGATCGGCGTCGGTGAGTACGACCTGCTTCGCGACGAGGTGACGGCCTACGGGAAACGTCTCGAAGGGGCCGGTGTCGCGGCTGTGGTGCACTGCTTCGACGGCCTGATCCATGGGTTTTACGGGATGGGCCTGATGTCCGACGCGGCGGCCGACGCCGTCCGCACCCTCAACGCCGACCTCCGGCGCCTGCTCGACGCCGCGGTGTCGTAACAGTAGGTCTCGTCTCGCGAGGCGAAGGGGACTTTCCTCGTCACATGCTAGGAAAGTCTCCTTCAGCGCGCGCCGGTGCCGGTACCGCAGGCTTGCCGAACACCGTCGCCGTCGTCGCCCGCGCGGCGTTCGGCAGCTCCGTCGCCCAGCGTGCCTGTGCCGCTTCGATCTTTCCCTGCGACGATCGTCGCATCGGTGTGCCAGGACTCGCCGGTGGCGGCCGATGATCTGCCCGCGCGTCCACACTCGACGGCCCACGCGCCGATGCCAACCGGGCATCGGCGAGACAGGTCCGGTCGCGACAAGTACCGGCGCCTCGCGCTGGCCGGCGCCGGTACTCGGGCGACTCGATCTCGGTCCGGTCACGTCACAACTGGGACTCCAGCGTGATCGGCAGTTCACGCGCCCGGCGGCCTGTCGCGTGATAGACCGCGTTCGCGACGGCGGCCGGGACCCCGACGATCACCAGTTCCGCGAGACCCTTGACCCCGAGCGGACCGGTGACCGGATCGGCCTCGCCCAGGAAGGACGCGTCGAGGTCGACGATGTCGGCGTTGACCGGGACCAGGTAGTTGGACAGGTTGGCGTTGACGATCCGCCCGTCGCGGTGGTCGCGGATGGTCCCCTCGAGCAGCGCCATCCCGATGCCGTAGACCATGCCGCTCAGCGCCTGGCTGTGCGCCAGCCGGGGGTTGACGACCGCACCCACGTCGTACACCGCGCGCATGCGGCGGACCCGGATGGTCCCGACCAGCTCGTCCACCGCCACCTCGGCGAACACCGCACCGTAGCCGTGGGTGTCGTAACGGGTCTGATTGTCGCTGGGCGACCAATCACGCAACGTGTCCAGACCGTCGCCGCCCCGGCGGGACAGCAGTTGCCGGTACGTCTCCGACCGTTTCGGGTCGTCGGAGGATGACAGCCTCCCGTCGCGGACCGTGACCCGTTCGACTGGTACGCCGTAGAGGGGCGAGGCCGGGTCGGTCACGGCGATGCGGACCAGCGCGTCGCGCAACATGGTGCACGCGGTCAGCACCGCCGGCCCCACGCTGGCCATGGTCACCGAGCCCGCGTGCATGGGTGCCGTGGGCAGCTCCGAGTCGCCGAGCATGAACTGCACGCGCGACATCGGCAACCCCAGCGCGTCGGCGGCCACCTGGGTCATCGAGGTGGCCGTGCCAGGGCCCATGTCGCTGGTGGCGCTGGAGACCACGGCGTTGCCGGCTCGGTCGATCCGCGCGCGTGCGGATGCTGGGCGGCGGCCGGCGTTGTAGGCGCCGCTGGCCACGCCGGTGCCGATCAGCAGCCCGTCTTCCCGTCGTGACCGCGGGGCCGGGTTGCGCCCTGCCCAGCCGAACTCGGCCGCGCCGCGCCGCAGGCAGGTGGGCAGGCCCCGGGAGGAGAAGGGCAGACCGGTGTCCTGGTTGGCGTCCGGTTCGTTGCGCAGTCGCAGTTCGATGGGATCGATGCCCAGTTCGACGGCCAGTTCGTCCATCGCGGACTCGAGGGCGAACGTCCCGGTGACGAAACCGGGCCCGCGCGTGTAGGTGGGCACGGCGACGTCCAGCGGCACCAGGCGATGGGAGGACCTCATGGCCGGGCTCCGGTACAGGAAGCGGGACACCGCCGTGATCTCGTCCTGGTAGGACGCGTAGCGGGCGTCCTCGGTGCGGGCCTCGTGCGCGGTCGCGGTGATCCGTCCGTCCCGACCGGCGGCCAGGATGACCCGTTGGTCGCTGGCCGGGCGGTAGCCGATGGACGAGTACATCTGCTTGCGGGTCAGCACCAGCTTCACCGGCCGGCGGAGCTGCCGGGCCGTCCACGCCGCCAGGATCTGGTGCGGCCACGTGAGACCGGCGCTCCCGAACGCGCCACCGATGAACGGCGAGATCACTCGCACGTTCTCCGGCGGCACGCCCAGCGCCGCGGCCACGTCCCGGGCCGTGCCCTGAACCCACTGGGTCTTGTCGTACATGGTCAGCCGATCGCCGGTCCACTCGGCCACGACGCCGGGGGGCTCCATCGGGTTGTGGTTTTCGCGCGCGATGCGGTACCGCTGGTCGACGCGGACCGGCGCCGCGGCGATCGCGGAGTCCGGGTCGCCCCGGCGGTAGTCGGGACTCCTCGGCGGCACCACGGTCGGCAGGCCGGGATCGTTCATGTCCGTGACGGCGGGAGTGGACCCGCCCGCGGCGGGTCCGGTGTCGATCAGCCTGGCGGCGTGTTCGGCCGCTTCCAGTGTCGTGCCCACCACGATGGCCACGGGCTGGCCGAAAAAGTTGACCTGCCCGGCGGCCCAGGGGAGCCGCGCCCCCGAGAAGTCGGTGAACACCTCGACCACCCCTGGCTGCGACCGGGCATCGGCGACGTCGGGTGCGGCCACGCTCGCCCGGCTGACCGCCGAGGTGACCAGGACCGCGTGGACCAGGCCGGGCGCGGAGTGGTCGGCGGAGTACCGGGCGGCGCCGGTCACCCTGGCCACGCCGTCCACCCGGGCCACGGGCTGTCCGATCGAAGGGCCGGTCATGCCGCCCCCTCGGCCACGGTGGCCAGCTGCCGGGCCACGGTCCGCTGCACCAGGGTGATCTTGAAGGCGTTTTCCGACAAGGGCCGGGCCCCGTCGGCGGCCAGCGCGGCCGCCTTGTCGAAAAGTTCCGGCCCCGGTCGGCGGCCGATCAGGGCCGCCTCCACCGCGGGCAGCCGCCACGGCACCGTGCCCATTCCGCCCACGGCGATCCGGGCGGACCGGATCACTCCGGCCCTGATCTCCAGAGCGATCGCCGCCGAGGCCAGCGCGAACTCGTAGGACTCGCGGTCCCGGACCTTCAGGTAGCCGGAGGTGCGGGTGGCCGCGGTCCTCGGCACCTCGACGCCGGTGATCAGCTCGCCGGGGCGCAGATCGTGTTCACGGTCCGGAGTGGATCCCGGGGCGAGGAAGAACTTTTGCACGGCCACCCGGCGGTCTCCCTCGGTCGAGCGCAGCAGCACGATGGCGTCCAGGGCGACCAGCGCCACGGCCAGGTCGGAAGGATGGGTCGCCACGCACGCCGGGCTGGTGCCCAGCACGGCGTGCGTGCGGTTGTGGCCCTCGACGGCGGAACAGCCGGAGCCGGGATCGCGGCGGTTGCAGCCGGCGGTGACGTCCCGGAAGTACAGGCACCGGGGACGCTGCATGAGGTTGCCGCCGATGGTGGCCATGTTGCGCAGCTGGGCCGAGGCGGAGCGATCGAGAGCCTGCGCGAGTACGGGGAACTGCTGCTTCACGATGCCCGTGGCGGCCACGTCGGCCATGGTCGCCAGCGCTCCCAGGCGCAGGACGTCGCCTCTGAGCTCGATCTGCCGGTAGGGGAGGGCAGTGATGTCGACGACGGTCCCTGGCCGCTCGACCGTCTCGCGCATCAGGTCAACCAGCGTGGTGCCCCCGGCGATGTAACGCCCGCCGTCGCGACCGGCGGCCAGGGCGGCCCGCTCGTCGCGCGCCTTGACGAAGGTGAAGGGAAACATGCCGCTCACCGGGCCTTGGCGGTCTGGGCGACCGCGGCGACGATGTTGGGGTAGGCGCCGCAGCGGCAGATGTTCCCGCTCATCCATTCCCGGATCTCCTCCGGCGAGCCGGTGTGGCCCTCCCGGATGCACCCGACGCCGGACACGATCTGACCGGAGGTGCAGAACCCGCACTGGAAGGCGTCGCGGTCGATGAATGCCTGCTGGAGCGGGTGCAGCCGCCCATTCTGGGCCAGCCCCTCCACCGTGGTCAGCTCGGCGCCCTCGTGCATCACCGCCAGGGTCAGACAGGAGACGATCCGCCGTCCGTTCACCAACACGGTGCACGCGCCGCAGGCGCCCTGGTTGCACCCCTTCTTGGTGCCGGTCAACCCGATCCGCTCGCGCAGCATGTCGAGCAGCGAAGTGCGGCTGTCCACCGAGACCTGCTGGCGTTTGCCGTTGATCGTCACGCTGATCGTGGTCTCTTCGGGCGGTGCCGTTTCCGCCTCGGAACTGGAGCCGGTCAGGACACCGGACAACGCCAGCCCGCCGGCCGCGCCGCCCGCGACGCCGACGAACTGGCGCCGGGTCGGCGTCCACCCCGGCTTCTCCGCCGTGGCAGCGGCAGATGCGTCGGTGACCTGTTCGAGATCGGCCCCGTCCCGTCCGCCCTCGCTGGACGTGTGCTCGCTCATGCCGCCTCCGCGCCTTCAGGCCACCGACCGCATGCGCGACCGGGCAAATATCCGAGCCGGTTCGGTTCAGCTGGGATGTCCATGTATCGACCATATCGACGGTAGTGGTCAATTTTACGTGAAGCAATTTACTCTCAGTGAAAGATCTACGTCGGGGCGGCCAGCGAGTAACGGGCGAGAAGGGTGAGATGGTCGGCCATGACTTCGAGCGAATCTGTCATGCCGCGGTTAAGCCAGTCGATGACGACTTCGCTCACGCCCGCCACCAGTGCCAGCAGGACTCGCTCGTACCGCTGCCGGTCAACGGCACGCCGGACCAGCGGTCCGAAGACCGCGGCGTCTTCGCGCAGCCGCAGTTCCATGCGTGACGCGTTGATGCAGATGACACGAGCCCGGACCGGGTGCTCGAGCAGCGTGGTGACCAGGGCCTGCCTCATCGGCCGCAACAACTCGTCGAGGCCTTCGGGCCGGTGATCAGGAGGTCCGCGCGGTCGGCGAAGTGGTCGTAGAAATAGCGCTTCGCCACTACCGCTCGTGCGCAGACCTCGGCCACTGTCACGTCGTCGTAGCTGCGTGCGGCGAACAGCTCCAACGCCGCCTGCGCGATCCGGCCGCGTCGATCGGCGGTGCGTTCCTGCCGTGACTGCCCGGCGTAGTTCTCCCCGTGTACGGCCTTCCGGGCGCGGGAGGAGGGTGTTCAAGATCAGTGTGTGGACGAAAGTCCACGCCACACCTGAGCTCCTCGCAATGTTCCCCCGACATGCTTGGCCAGTCCGGCTACCACCGCCGGATCAAGACCGCACAGTCCTTGCTGTGTAGAACAATCGTGACGTTGGCCGTGCTCTGCCCATCACGGTTCGACGATCTGTGGATCACCGACGCCACCCCCATGCCGTTCGGTATGTCCCGCGAGACCGTGAAACGCTCTGACCTGTCAGGACCCGCCAACTACGGTTACTGTGCGTCGCATTCTCGGTGGTACTGGAGCCTCAAGCTGTACCTGGTGTGAGCCGGAGACGGCACGGGCGATCATGTGGTGCCTCGCCGACCCCAAGACTGGCGAACGTGAGGTGCTCGCCGCACTGCTTGACAACAACCACCATCTGATCCGCGAGGGCCAGGTCCTGTTGGCAGATCGATGGGCTGGAGACCACGGTTGTCACCGTGGCTGCCAATTCCGCGCTGCTGACCGCGGCACGCGACACGGCTCTGGTCACCCGCGCGACGGCTGAGGGTTTCGTCAAGCCGCTGAGCCGGGCGCTGGAGCGGGCGCAGGTGGCCGGCGTCGCGCGGGCCGATCTGGATGCGAGCGACTTCCCGTCGCTGATCGCCATGGTGGTTGCCACGATGCTCGCTGTGCCCGATCTGGAGACCGACCAGCCCGCGCGCTGGCGCCGCTATCTCGCCTTGCTGCTGGAGGGATGCCGCGCGAGCGACACCAGCCGTGCCCTGCCATAACTGTGGTGGCCCCCGGCACAGGTAAAACATGGATGCACGATGGGCTGATCGGGGTGCGTGACTGCCTCGGCGCTTTGGGTGTGGCCGATGATGCATCGCACGATGAGGGAGGTGATACACCACTTCGAGTTTGTCGTAGCGAGTCGCGACCGCCCGGAAACCGTTGAGCTTGGTGAAACACCACTCCGTGGTGTTGCGTTCTTTGTAGCCCTCGGCGTCGAAAGCCGGCGGTCTGCCGCCGGCGCTGCCGCGCTTGAGCCTGGTGGCTTCTGGTCCTCCTTGACCGGGATAACCAGCCGACCCAGTTGGTGGTGGCTAACCACAAGAAGGTCCCCACCGTGAGAACGGTCCACACGATGGCCAGGCCCAGCGCGAGTTTCGGCGGAAGCCGGCCGCCACCGAAACTCGAACGTTGTGCGGCCACAGATCATCCCCTCGTCCCGGTGCGCGTGGTTGGCCCCGCGCCATCGTGACGGTTTTCGTCCAATCGATGCCTCGGAACAGTGAAGTTGTGCGCGGGCGGCTGCCGCAACCTGCGCTGGTGACGGGGCCCGAGCGCCGTGACTCGCTGGCAGATGCAACGACCACAAGCCGGCTTGGCGCTGCCCACGCCTGCGGGCTGCCCGGCGAGCCAGGGGGCAGCATCCACAGCACGCTCGCGTCGGCCGCGGCGTGAGGTTCCCTCGGCATCGAGTGTGAAGGTCGGTCTACGGGAAGCCGGCAGCTGTGCATCCTTGCCAGCCGGTGCCGGCCGGGGAAAGGCGGGCCATTGCTGGCGCCGGCGGTCGGTCTTGGTCTCGTAGACCTGGCGTGGTGCCCGAATCGGGTTCAGGCGCACGACGAGGTCGAACACATCGGACAGGCCGTGCGGCACGTAGACACGCTACCTCCCACCAGACTCGACCGGATGCCGATGCAGCAGGTGGTGCCGCGAACCGTCGCAGTCTCATGAAGTCGGCGGGAATATCGGTTCCAGCTGAACACTGGTTCCGTGATCTGGTTTGGGCTCTGCGGCCCATCCGGCTTCGCTGGGGTGGAGGCGATTTTCGGCCATAGATGGGGTCATGCGGATCGTCGCTAGGACGGCCATGCATCGACCAGAGTTTGGGCTGAAAAACGGTGTCCCGACCGGGTGCGCGGTAGTCGTTACGGGAACCAATTGTCCGACACTATCCCGTCTTGGCGGTGAGGTGCTGACCCGACCGTGGGCCCGCCGCCTGGTCGGCGGTAACTGCGGACTGCGCGAAGATGACGTTTGCCGAAGAGCGCTTCGACCCCGGGTTATATTCTGTCTGCGCCGGCCGGCGACTCCTGCGGAATCGCGGTGTACAGCGCGACCGCGGCGGCGTGCAAGGTGGTGCGGTCGTTCAATTGTCTCCGCCGCCGACGGCGGAGACAATTGAACGACGCGTAGGACTGAAATTCGACAAAGGTAAAATTCGACTAAAAGCTTTTTCAGATGCCTGGACGGAACTATGGCTATCCTTGGTTTTCCTGTGGCTCAGGGGGAAGTGGATACGGATGGATCTTTCGGGTGGCTGTGACCTGGCCGTCAGCCTTGGTCTGAATGGCTACAGCCGTCTGGGGAGCCTGGCCGGTGGTGACCCAGGTGTTGAGTAGATCGGCGAAACTGTCACTAGCCAGTTGTGGCCCACTGCCTCCGACGCAGTGGTATTCCCCGGGGACCATGAAAAGGCTTGCAAAACTCTGCGCCGCCGCCGCTCCGCCGGCATTGGCTTCGATGGCCTTGTAGAACTGCACGGTGGCGTCCGGCGGCATGGCCTCGTCAGCCCAGCCGCTCCACATGATCAGCTTGCCACCAGCGTTGCGGAACGCCTGGAGGTTCGGATTGGCATCGTATTGTGACGCCAAGGCCGTGAGCCGAGCGGGATCGGTGTCGAAGTTGAAGCTCGTCTCCTGAAACGCCGGACCGGGATCGCGAGAAAAAGCCATGTAACGGTCGAACTGAAGGCCGATTCCGCCCTCGAGCGAGGGGCCGCCGGCATCATTTATCCGAGAGGTCCATTTCAGTTCGGAGCCAGGCTCATTGCTCGCGTAAGAGGTGATCGCTTGGCCGCGCGAGTTGCGAACCGGCCCATAGAACAGCCGTGCGACTCTCACCTGGGCAGCGCTGAGACAGTCGGCGCCGTTGGGGCTCGCCGGTGGGCACTGCGCAACCGTCGGGTCGAAATGACAGTTTTCGGGATCGGTGATGGTGCCGTCAACGGCGCCGCACGTCTGAAGCGCAGCCTCGTGAAGGATGGGAAGTTTGTCGGTCGTGAGGATCGTGTGACCGTTGGCGTCCCGGTTGATGACATCCGTGTAGATGCCGTCATACCCGATTACCGAAGACCAGTCCGGGAATGCCGGCCCGGAAATGATGCCGTTGAAGTCAGCGGGATACCGCGCGGCCTCGACGAGCCCTTGGCGGCCGCCTTCCGAGCAGCCGCTGAAGTACGACTCGCGCGGCTCCATTCCGTAGAAAGCATGGACGATTGCCTTGGCTGCCACCGTGGTTACGTGGGTCGCGCGGTAAGCAAAATCGATGTCAGCTTGTGGATTGTTGTAAGCGAATCCTCCGTTCAGGCCGGGATCGACATGTCCCAGGCTGTTCGCGACAGTTGCGTAGCCTTTCCCCAAGAATGGCGCGCACTCGTTGAGATAGTAGGCGCCTCCCAAGCCATGACTGCCGTTCGCTTCCAACATTTGATTCCAGTCGGAAACAGGGAGCTGGACAATGAAATTGTCCGACGGTGTGACGTATCCGTCGACGGTGCACTGGGTCACCGCCTGACTTCCGGTGCCGCTGGTCGTGAGCGTCGCCGACGTGATGAATGTTGTAGCGCCCTGGAGAGACTCGAAATTGTCCCCGCCATTGGCGGCCAACGCTGCGCATTGTGATTCTGCGCGGACTGCCTCTTCCGATGCCTGCGTTTCGTGGGCGCCGATCACGGCGTCTGCGGGCATTGATGTGGCGGCCAAGACCATGACCAGCATCGTGGTGGCTGCGACGCTGACGACGGTGAAGGTTCTTGACCGGGTGATGGGAAGCGAGAGGACATGACCAATACGAGCTCGCACGTTCTTCCCTTCGAACGACGATAGTGAGTTAGTCGGACCGCAATGCAATAGCCTTATGGATGGATTCCCTTCACCCGTTGTGGCCAAGATGTCCGTGTTGCACGATATCGGCGGAGTGCGGAGATGGTCGATAGGTCGCCACGAACTCCATTGGTCACTTTGTCCATATTCACTATCATGCACTTGTTTCACCAATGATGACATGCGGCCGGGCGATGTCAAGCGTGACCGGTTAAGTCCCGTGATGGGCGTGGACTACGTCTGACGTGCGGATTGAAAGCTCACGATCGCGTCGACCGGCTTGCCCATCCCGAATTGGAGTGACAAGGGTCACGCGGTGAAGATCGGTCGACTTGGCGAGCAGCAGCCGGACGTCGTGGTGGCGCAGGTCGCTGCGGGTGTGCTGCTGACATCCGAAGGCCAACGTGCTTGCCGGCCAACCAGGCGCCGGTACCGACGAAGCCGCACGGCTGGGGGTTGTGCACTCCACCCGATGGCCACGTGGCCGAGCCGCTGCGGCCGGATGGGCTCTCGCTGAACCAGTTAGGTCCGGTCCACCGACGTCGGCGCGCTCGGTGGCGGGTCTTCGGCAGCCGCTCGGCGATCGAAACCCGAACCAGCACCTCAGTGATTGGCTCGATCGCTTCCACTCCTAGGCCGGTGCGCGCGGTGGGAATACGAGATCTTCGATCCGGCGCGCGATTGCGTCGAGGTCGGCTTCGGCGTCCGTCTCGATATTCAACTCGGCGACGCGCGGTTCGTCGCCGGTGCGTAGGACCAGCTGCTCGCCGCCGATCTGGGTGGCGAACGTGCCTGACGACGTCTCCTGCAGTCCGAACTCGGTGTAGAAGGCCCGCGGTCGCAGGGAGGTTCGACACCTCGCGAACGAGGCTGATGATGCAGTGGACACCTATCGCTGCTCCTTCCGCCGTAGCTACGGGCCGAACCGCAGGATTCAGTGAATTCGATGCATATAAGTGAATATTAGCGGGTTTCGTCGACAGTTCAACGAGGTGACGCAGTCTTGACACACCGCGGGGCAGTCCGTAGCCTTCCGTATCTGTATCGTTCGTTACGGAGACTTTCGACCAGGTCGGCGTGCGAACGACGCGGGGTGGCGCGAGCCTTCGAGTGGCCGACCACCTCATTCGTAGGTGAACACTCTTTGCGAGGAGATGACGTGGCTCATCCCAGCCAGCACGGGCACCCGGCGCTGCCCCTCCACACCGACTGCGACGTCGCGATCGTGGGCTATGGACCCGTCGGCATGATCACGGCAGGCCTGCTCGCGCAGCAGGGGCTGAACGTGGTCGTGGCCGAGCGCTGGCCTCAGCGGTACTCCTTGTCCAGGGCAGGGCACCTCGACGGCGAAACCATGCGGACATTGCAGCACCTGGGTGTCGCCGAGGCGGTGGAGCTGGTGGCCCGACCCATGCTGGAGTGGAGCCTGTTGTCAGCCGACATGCAAGTACTGGCCACCCTCATGTTGGGCAAGGGCGGCAGCGGTTGGAAGGAAAGCTACCTGTCCTACCAACCGGAAATTGAAGCCATCTTCGACGCCAGGGTGCGCGAACTCGGGGTGACAGTCCACATGGGTACTGTGGCGACCCATTTGGAGCAGGATTCCGATGCCGTCACTTTGACCGTCGTTCCCAGCCATGGTCCGGAATCCGAACCTCGGCCGGGCGCCGATCCTCGCACGATCAGAGCCGGCTACGTGATCGGGGCGGACGGAGCACGCAGCTGGGTACGCACCACACTCGGCATTGACCGCATGGACCTGGGTTTCCCGGCTCTCGACCAACTCGTCATCGACCTCGAGCACCGTGACCCGGACGTGCACCTGCCTCAGCTGCCCGAGGTCTACCAGGTGCTCGACATCGAGCGGCCGCTGCTGGCCGGCCGGTGGTCCGGGCCGCGACATTCGCGGTTCGAGTTCGCCGCGAACAACGGTGAGAGCCGTGCGGAACTGGTGGACGAACAACGGTGCTGGGAGCTGCTGGCACGTTGGGATATCACTCCCGAGATGGGCAAGATCGAGCGGCGAGCGGTCTACACCTTCGAGAGCACGCTCACCTCGTCATGGCGGCAGGGCCGGGTGCTGCTCGCCGGCGACGCCGCGCACACCATGCCACCGTTTATGGGGCAGGGCATGTGCTCGGGTGTCCGCGACGCGGCGAACCTGTCGTGGAAGCTCGCCGCGGTAATGCGCGGCGAGGCCGCCGACACCCTGCTGGACACCTACGAGGCGGAGCGGGCACCACACGTGCAGCGGCTGACCGAGATCTCGATGGCCTTCGGCGACCTGGTTCTCATGCGTGACCCCGAGCTGGCCCGTCAGCGCGATGAGACGCTGCGCTCCGGCACCGTGCCGACGCCGCCGACGTTCCCCCGATTGGGCCCGGGGATCGTTGCCGAAGGCTTTGACGACGATCCGGACGGCCCGGCCGGCCGGCCGTCACCGCAGGCGCGAGTAGCGCTGGACCAGCGAGTCGCCCGGCTCGATGAATTCGTGTCTGGTTGGCGGATCGTGTCCCGGCACGCGGTTGCGACCGAGCTGTTCGACCACGCCCAGCGTGACCTGCTGACCAGGTTGGACACCGACGTCGTCCACGTCTCGCGCGGCCCCGGGCCCGGTTACTACCTCGACATCGACGGCGAGTACGACCAGTGGTTCCAGGCGAGGGGCGTGCAGGCATTCCTGCAGCGCCCCGACGGCTACGTCTTCGGAACCGCGCGTTCGGTGGCGGAGCTGCCCGCTCTGCTCGACGAACTTGCCGCTGCGCTTGCCCGTCATGGGTGGTACGAACTCGACGAAGCGAACGGGCGTCAACACCCGCAGGCAACCGGGTCCGCCCGCTGAGCACGCGACGTCCCGGCCGTCGGCAGGTGCAGATCGACGGCTCGGAGACCTCGAGTGGCCTGGACAGGCACAGGGCCTCCGCTGGCGACCAACCGCACGTACAGTGTCCCTGAGACCGGCCCTGGGACTCCCGAAACAACCGACGACACGAGCGCGTCGCCGACGCGGCAGGGCATTCAGTCCGTCGAACTCGCCGCGACCGTGCTGCAGGCGATCGAGAAGGGCCTCGGGCCCATGAGCCTCAAGCAGATCGGCGTCGGCAGTGGAATGCAGCCGAGCAAGTGCACCGCTACTTGGTGAGCTTGGCCCGGGTCGGCTTCGTCGCCCAGTCGCCGGGTTCGGGCCGTTATGATGTCGGGCCGGCGATGCGCAGGCTGGGCATCGCGGCGCTGCGACGGATGGATGAGGTCGCGCTCGTCTCCGAGCACCTGCCGACGCTGCGCGATCGGACCGGCCACGCGGTCAACCTCGCGGCTTGGGCTGATCACGGGCCGGTCATCGTCCGCTGGGACTACGGCTCGTATGCCCCGCCCATCACCGTCCGGGTCGGCGACCATGCCGCTGCTGGCGTCGTCGGTGGGCCGGGTGTATCTCGCGTATCTACCGCAGACGCTGACCGCGCCGCCGCTGAAAAGCCAGCCCGACGACGCAGCCGACGCCCGAATGCCCGACCTCGCGGAGAACGACCGCATCGTCGCTGAGGTGCGGCGCACTCGCGTGGCGGTCACCTCGGGCGGGGTGGTGCCCGGGGTCGTCTCAGTGGCGCGCCGGTGTTCTCCGCGGCTGATTCGCTCCCGCTCGTCGTCTCGATCGCCATGCCTTCCCAGCAGGTCACCGACGAACTGCTCGCCTCGGTGACCAAAGAATTGTTGCGTTCGACCCAGGCCATGTCGGAAGAAATCGGCCACCAGGGACGGTGAGTGGCGTCAGGTAATCGCGAGGGGGCTGACCTGGACACCGGTGGCGCCGTGTACGGGTAGCGCGCCCAGCACGAAGAGGAACTGACTGCGCTTTGTTTCCGCGCACACCTCGGCCAAGGTCGACACGTCTGCGTTGTCGATGAGGGCCAGCCCCAGCCGCGTCACCCCGATTTGATGCAGCACCAGCGCGGGCCCGCGCGCCCGGTGCGGATCGCGGCTGCGCCCCGGGCTCGTGCTTCGTCGGTGATGAAGTTCAGCGTGCCGTACTGGTCGTCATTTACCCACCGGCCCCAGTTGCTCGGCATCCGTCGGCTCGACGCTCACGTTCCGTATAGAAAGCCAAGCGTGGTGTAGGGCAGGCGAGTCGACGGCGTCGTGCCGTCAGGACGTCACTCCGGCTCCCCATCCTCGGCTGCCATGAAGATCAGGACGTTGACGAGCTTCGCCAATGTGTCCGAGTGCGCCAGCGAGCCCCCCTGAGCGGTGAGGAACGCGCCTTCGAACGCTGCCCCGGCGAAGTCGACCAGCCGGTCGGCTATGGCTGTGGCCGGTGGTCCGCTCGGTTCGGCGAAGCAAAGGGCCAAGGCATCGCGCAGTCCGTCCCGCTGCCGCAGTCGCAGCCGGAGCACCGCGTCGTTGACTTCTCCATTCGGGGCGCTGAGTAGCAGGATGGTCTGCAGGCGCAGGAAATCGGGGGACTCCGCGATGACTCTGGCGGCCCGTTGCAGAACCCAGGCCACCTTCTGCGCCGGCGAGCCCGCTTGGGGCAGGTCGGCCGGAGATGTCGACGCCGCGAAATGCGCGGCACCTCGCTCCATGACCGCCTTGAGCACGCCCTCCTTGGAGCCGAAGTGCCAGTAGATCGAACTGGCCGGCAACCCCACCTGCTTGGAGAGCGCCGAAATGCTGGTGCCGTCGTAGCCGCGGACGGCCATCAGCCGACTGGCCGCGTCGAGGATCTCCTCCCGCGAGCGGTCGCCCTGTTCCTGCCGTTTGGTCTTGGTGGCTTTTTCGCTCACCGGCAAAGCCTACGGCCGGCTGGCCCGGAAAGCACACGACGATGGCTCCAGCGGGCAGCGCCGGCGGCCGGGGTGTTAGGTGTTTCGGCATGCGCCCGGCCGGCAACCGGTACGCAGAGCGTGAGCGGTCCGGATCGTCCACTCATCCCATGTCCTTGTCACCGGCCGCAGCCAACCGCCCGATCCACGGCAGCCGCCGGACCCAGGCCGTGCGCGTGCCGGGTTTCCGCCGCCAAGCGGCCAGGCCGACCGCAAGCAGCAGCGCAGCGCCGTTGAAGAGATCGGGGATCCAGATCGGCAGCTGTGCCAGCTGCAGCCCTTTCACTCCCACGGCCAGCACGTAGGCCGCCACCACCGTACCCCAGACGTTGAACCGGCCACCGCGGAACTGCGTCGATCCCAGGAACACCGCGGCGATGACCGGCAGCAGGTACCCGGGTCCGACGGTCGGATCGCCGGCGGACAGCTGCGAGGTCAGCAGCAAGCCGGCCAACGCGGCCACCACGCCGCCGGTGACCAGCGCGCCGAGCATGACGCGCGAGGTGCGGATACCGCTCAGCTGGGCTGCCTCGATACTGCCGCCGGTGGCGTAGATCCGCCGGCCCGCCGGCGTGCGCTCCAGCACGTACCACAACACCAAGGCCACCACCACCATGATGTAGAAGGGCCAAGTCAGGCCGAACAGCAGCCCCGTTCCCAGCACCTCGAAACCGCCCGGCAGGTTCACGATCTGCTGGCTGCCTGAGATCCACGCGATCGCAGCGGTCAGCAGTGAGCTCACGCCCAGTGTCGCGATGAACGACGGGATCCGCGCATGTGTGATCATCAACCAGGAGAACATTCCCACGGCCGCACCCGCCAGCAAGGACAAGACGACGGCCCACACGATCGGCACCGAACCGACCAGCAGCCGGGCCACGACAACCGCGCCCAGCCCGACCTCGGTACCGATCGCGAGATCCACCACCCCGGCGGCGATCGGCACCACGAGACCGACCGCTACCAGGCACGTGACCGCCTCGTTCGACAACAACGACCGCCATGTACTCGCCGTCAGAAAGGTGTCCGGCACCCACAGCGAAAAGATGACGAACATGATGGCGAACAGGTACAACGCGGCAGCGTTGCGAAACGCCACGACACGCCGCAATCGCACCTGCCACGGGTCGGATTCCGTCGCAACCTGCGGATTCTGCGTCTTCGTTGGCGTTTGCGAGGCAGTCTCCGACGACACTGCCTGGACGTCGGTGACTTGAGCTTCCTTCATCTGCTTCACTCCGTGTTGTCCGTCTTGAGGTTTGCGTCGAGTCCCAGCTCGTCGCGGACAAGGCGGGCTTCGGTCAGTTGTGCCCGTGCGACCTCGCTGATCACCCGGCCGTCCTTGAACACCAGCACCCGGTCGCACAGCGACACGAGTTCCTTGGTGTCGGATGAGCAGACGAGAACCGCGGTGCCGTTGTTCTTCGCGGCGGCGACGAGTTCATGGATGGCCGCCTTCGCACCCACGTCTACGCCCTGGGTGGGTTCGTCAAGCAGCAGCACCCTCGGCTCCAGCCGGAGCCACTTGGCCATCACGACCTTCTGCTGGTTGCCCCCTGAGAGCAGCTTCAGCGGCTGCTCCGGAGCCGGCGGACGCAGGTCCACCACCCGCATCCACGTCCGGGTCTCGGCCAGCTCGGCCTGGCGGTCGATCCAGCCCAGGCGCCGTCGCAGCGGCCGCAGCGACGGCAGCGTCAGGTTCTCCCGGACGGTCAGATCCATGATCGCGCCGCCACGCCTGCGGTCGGCGGGCACGTAGGCCACGCCGCTTCTGATCGCCGCGGAGGTGTCACCGGGAACCAGCTTCCGGCCGGCGACCTCGACCCGGCCGCCGTGGCGGTGCCGGGCCCCGAACAGCATCGCGCCCAGTTGCTCACGCCCCGAACCCTGCAGGCCACCGACACCGACGATCTCCCCGGCGCGGAGGGTGAGGGAAAAGTCGTGGATCTCCTCCCCGCTGATTCCCGAGACGGTCAGCACCGGCTGCCCGCCGCTACCGCCGGCGAGGTCGACGTCGGCGACCTCGCGCCCGGCGATCAGCTTCACCATCGCGTCGTGGTCGAACCGACTGGTCGCCTCGTCGGCGACCACCCGGCCATCGCGCAGCACGACCGCCCGGTCAGCCAGGCTGAGCACCTCGTCGAGCCGGTGGGAGATGAAGACCACCCCGGCACCGGAGGCCGCCACCCGTCGGACGGCGTCGAAGAGGATTCGTACCTCGTCGCCGTGCAGCGCCGTCGTCGGCTCGTCGAGCACCAGCACGTTGTCCGGCCTGGTCCAACCGTCCATTGCCCTGGCGATTCCCACGATCGCCCGCTGGGCTGGTGAGAGCCCACCCACCGGCGCCGTCACATCGAACCGGACACCGAAGCGGGCGATCAGCTGCTGCGCGTGCCGTCTTTCGGCGGCCGAATGCACGGGAGCGAACCCCCGGCCACGCGCCGGCTTGCCCAGGCCCAGGTTTTCCACGGTCGAAAGGATGTCGGCCAGGCCGAGATCCTGATGGATGAAGTGCAGCTCCTCGCGTGCCGCCGACCAAGCCGTGAGCCGCCCTTGGGCGTTGCGCACCTGGACACTTCCGCCCGCATCGGCCTGGTGGACACCGGCCAGGACCTTCACCAGCGTCGACTTGCCCGAGCCGTTGTGTCCCAGCACCGCGACCACCTCACCGGCGTGCACGTCCAGGGACACTTCATCAAGAGCCTTCAACCCCGGAAAGGTCTTCGACAGCTCGTGCACCCGCAGCAGTGGTGCGCATCCAGCGATCACCGCGTTCACCTCGCCGGATGCCAGAGCTGGGCGAAACGCTGCTGGTAGTCCGGATATCCCGACCAGCCTCTGGCCGGGTCGAAGGTGATGTCCTTCTGCTCCAGGAACTGCGTCGGCACCTGCCCGGCCTGCTGCCCCGGAACCGGCTGGCCGCCCTCGATCAGGCGTGCGGCTGCGTCGACACCGGTCCAGACCGACACCGGGAAGTCGATGGCCAACCCGGCGGTCAGGCCACCGTCCTTGATGTCCTGCAGGTTGCCGGGCGTTGGGGCGTAGCCCAGGGTGGTGACCGACAATCCGGCCGCCTTCATCGCCGACGATAAGCCCGCGGCCACCTCGGAACTGGCGAACACCGCGACGTTCGTCGAGGGATGGGCCTGCAGGTCGGTCACGACCGTCCTCGCCGAGGTCGTCCCGATCGTGGCCAAGCCGATCGGGTCGGTGCGCACCTTGCACGAGGGACAGTTCTTCTTCATCTCGTCCTCGAAGGCCTTCTGCATCGGACCGGAGAAGTCGAGGGCGGGAACGCCGTAGAAGACGACGTCGGCGTTCGCGCCCTTGTTGGCGATCACCCAGTCCGCCAGGAGTCTCCCGTTCTGCAGAGTGAGCGGGAAGCCGATGTAGTTGAACGTGATACCGAAGGGCTTGACGTCCTTGCTGATCGACAGCGACAGCACCTTGATCCCGGCGGCGGACAGCGCTTTGAGTCCGTCACCGAACAGTGACGGGTCAATCCCGGTGATGATCACGGCGTCGGGTTTGAGGGCCAGCGCGCTCGACACGGCGGCCTGTGACGCCTGCGCTGTCGAGCTGGCGTTCACCGAGGTCAAGGTCCCGCCGACGGCCGCGATCGCCGGCCGGATCAGGCTGCCTATCAGTCCGCACGCGGTCGTCGAGCACTGCAGGTAGACGAACTTGGTGCCGGCCGGCAACGGCTTGCTCAGCGGTTCGGACACCGGGAAGGCACTCGGGTGCCCCTGGTAGGCAGCAATGGCCGTCTTCGCGGCGGCGACGTTCGCCTGCCCACCCGATCCGGACTCCGCCGAGCCGGACGCCCCGCAAGCCGAACTGGCCAGCACACCCAACGCGGCCGCACAGGTGATGCTCACCCTCCAGCGTGTCCGACGCTTCGCACGCCGTTCATCGATTCTGTGACGCACTGCTGCACTCTCCTGTCGCCATTGAAAGAAGCTGAGAAATGGGAGCGGCTGCTCACGCCGGTCGCGCAGGGCACGCCACCACCAGGCCGACCTTCTGTGACGGTCGTTACTTACAGCTGATTGCCTGACCATAGGCCAGCGGACCACCGGCGTCAACGGCCAACGTGAGGAATCCGCGGAGCGGCGAACTCGCACCGTCGGCGCGCCGACAGTTCCTTGACCAGGCAACTTGTCGACCTTCCCGCTGCGGCCCACGAGGTGGAGGGGGCAGGGTGGAGCCGGTCGGTTCGCCACTCTCGCCGTCTGTGAATCCTCCTGGCACCCCGTCGGCGGCATTGACACGAGCAGGTGCCAGGGTTCAACATTCGTGAAACTGATGCACAGAAGTGAACGCCAGGTGTAAGTCGACGGCTACGCCGAGCCTCTCCCCACTGACCCCCGTCGCATCGACGCTGTCGCCGGCAACACCCGGCAGAGGAGACGAGAAGATGACCGAACACATCGCAGTGCGGCACTGGATCGCCGGGCGGCGGGTCGATACCGCCACCACGTCCACGAGCACCAACCCGGCAACCGGAGAGGTGATCGGCACCTACGCCGAGGCTGACGCGGCAACCGGGCAGGCGGCGATCGATGCCGCCGTCCTAACGTTCGCCGAAAGCAGCTGGCGGCTCGACGCGATGCAGCGAGCCACCGCGTTGAGCCATCTTGCCGACGCCTATGCCGAGCGGCTGGACGACGTGGTCACCACGTTGTGCCGGGAGAACGGCAAACTACAGGCTGAAGCGGGTTTCGAGGCTCAGTTCATCGTCCGTGCGCTGCGGTTCGCCGTCGGCCTCGCCCTGCACACCTTCGGCCGGGTCAGTGACACCCAGCCCGGCCGGCAAGCGCTGTCGATCCGGCAGCCAGTCGGGGTCGCCGGCCTCATCGTCCCGTGGAACTCGCCCGCGTACCTTTCCATCCGGGCGCTGGCGCCGGCGCTCGCGGCCGGGTGCACCGCGGTGCTGAAGCTGCCCGGCCAGGCGGCTCAGTCCGCCGACCTGATGGCTGACATCCTGGGTAGCGTGCCGGACCTGCCGGCCGGCGTGGTCAACATCGTCGTCGAATCCGGTGCCGAGGTCGCCCGGCTGCTGGTCGAGTCGCCGCAGGTGCCGGTCATCAGCTTCACCGGCAGCACCGCCACCGGCCAGCTCATCGCCGCGGCTGCGGCGGCTAACTTCAAGCGGGTCGGATTGGAACTGGGCGGCAAAACGCCGCACCTGGTGTTCGCCGACGCCGACCTCGACCTGGTGATCCCCACCGTCGTCGCGTCCTCGACCGTGTTCGCCGGGCAGTTCTGCATGACCGGCAGCCGGGTCTTGGTGCAGCGGGACATCGCCGATGAGCTCATCGAGCGGCTGGCCCAGAGGCTGGAAGCGGTCAAGCCCGGACCGGCCTCGGACCCGGCGAGCGAGATCGGGCCGATGATCGACAAGGCGTCCGTCGCCCGGGTCGACGCCGCTGTCGAGGCGGCCATCGCGGCGGGTGCGAAGGCGCTCGTCCGTGGCGGACCGAGCACCGACCCCGCGCTGGCCGACGGCGCCTTCTTCCAGCCGACGCTGCTGCTGGTGTCCGACTCCGCCCTGCCGATCGTCCAGGAGGAGACCTTCGGCCCCGTGCAGACCGTGCAGGTCTTCGACACCGAAGAGGAGGCGATCACGCTGGCCAACGACAGCCGGTACGGGCTATCGGCCTGCATCTACAGCCGCGATGTCGACCGGCCGGTGCGCGTCGCCCGGCAGCTGGAGGTCGGACTGATCTCGGTCAACAGCTGGGCCAACCTGACCATCGAATTCGAGGAAGGCGGCTTCAAGGCCAGCGGTCTCGGCCGGCTCGGTGGTGTCGCCAGTATGGAGGACTTCCTCGAGTACAAGCAGATCGTGCAGGACTATGCACCCACCGGCCACTGACCGGCACACCCTCGGATCGTCGCTCTCAGCTGGCAAAGGAGCCTCTATGTCCACAACGTCGTCGCACAGCGGCCGCATCGCCGTCATCACCGGCGCGGCCGGGGGTTTCGGCACGGCCATCGCCTGTGAACTGGCCCGCCGCGGTGCCGACATCATCGCCGTCGACCTCAATCCCGCGGCCGCAGTGGTCTCGGCCGTCGAAGACATCGGGCAGAAGGCGCTCGCACTGCAGGCCGATGTCTCCGACCCAGAACAAGTCGAAGCCATCACCGCCGACATGCTGGGTTTCGCCGGCCGTATCGACATCCTCGTCAACAACGCCGGCATCTTCCCGTTTCGCGACATCTGGGAACTCGATTTCGCGGAGTGGAAGCGCATTCAGGCCATCAACCTGGACTCCCAGTTCCTCATGGCGAAAGCCGTGATGTCCTCGATGCGCGACAACTCGTGGGGTCGGATCGTAAACCTCGCGTCGAACTCCCTCGGTCTCGCTGTAGCGAACATGGTTCCATACATGGCCGCCAAGGGCGGGGTCATCGGGTTCACCCGCGCACTGGCAACCGACCTCGCACCGTTCGGCATCACCGTCAACGCAGTCTGCCCGACCGCCTCGCGCACTCCGGGTGGGCAGAGCTTCATCGGCGACGAGGTACTCGAGATGGTGGCCAACATGCAGGCGATCAAACGGGTCGGGACGGCAACCGACATCGTCGGCTCGATCTGCTTCCTGTCCAGCGACGACTCGGACTTCGTGACCGGGCAGACCATCGTCGCCGACGGCGGACTCATGCGGGTCTGAAATCAACCATGATGCACGACCACAATCGGGGAGCCGACGCCATGGACGATGTCACCGCGATCACGCAGGTGATCCTCAAGGAACGCCAGGGACGCGATCGCGGATGGTTCGAGCAGGAGGCGTCGTGCTTCCATCCGCAGTCACGCGTGCACATCACCTGGTTCGACGGTCCCGGCGCCGAGTTCGTGCAGCTCTCTCGAGCCAGTATGCCGAGAGCATCCGACCCAGTCACCGGCTCGCGCCACCCGTGGTACATCACAGGGTCGATCGGGCCGTGGCCGAGGTGCCTGCCGAAGTCTCGGTGATTCAGGATTTCGGTGGAGTGGACGAGCGCCTCGGCGGCAACTGACTGATTGCCGCTCTCGACTGCATCTATGAACGCGACACCCTGGTGCCGGTTATCCACGGGTCATCGCCCACGATCGATCCCGAGCTACTGGCTCGCTTCCGCCGGCCGTTCACGTACCTGGCTTACCACCTGCACCAGGTCGGCAAGCAGATCACGGAGGACCTTTACTGAGACGACCAGCCCGAACCAGTCGACGCGCTCTACGACGCCGCGTTCTCGTGGCTGGGATCGCACGACGGAGGGCCGTCCCCCGAACGCGCGCACGTCTCCTCCATCAAGGACTGAGCGCGAGCTTTCGCGCAAGTACCGTCAACTCTATGAAGGACATACACACGATGACCCACGACAGCACCTCAGCTACCGGCCCGGCAGCCGGCGAAGGCCCGAAGCCGGGCGGTACCGGCCCGCTCGCCGGACACACCGTTTCTCGAATCGGTTACGGGGCAATGCAGCTTCGGCGCTTGCACGACGACCGCAAAGCCGCAATCGCCCTCCTTCGGCGGGCCATGGAACTGGGTGTCGATCACGTGGACACGGCCCAGTTCTACGGCGACGGTCTGGTCAACGAGCTGATCCGCGAGGGACTGGGTGGCCAAGAAGACGTCCTTGTGGTCACGAAGATCGGTTGCGATCCCAATCCTGAAGGCCCTTTTCCGATGCGACCGGCGCAGCGACCCGAGCAGCTGCGTGCCAGTGTAGAAGACAATCTTCGGGCCCTGGGGCTCGAGCAGTTGCCGGTGGTAAACCTCAGGCGCCTCGATCGCACGTCACGGCTACGCGCCGAAGGCGACCAGGTGGTGGACCTTGACGACCAGCTCGCGGTGATGACCGCCATGCGCGACGAAGGTAAGATTGGTGCCATCGGCTTGAGCAGCGTCACTTCTGACGCGCTGCGTCGTGCGATCCCTGTCGGCATCGCGTGCGTGCAGAATGAATACAGCCTGCTCAACCGGGAAGACGAGGACCTGCTCGACATGTGTGCCGATGAGGGCATCGCCTGGATTCCCTTCTTTCCTCTCGGTGGTGCCGTGCCCGGCACATCCAAGGTCACCGACGATCCCGCCATCCGCGCCGCAGCTAAGTCGCTCAACCGTACTCCGGCTCAGGTCGGCCTGGCGTGGCTGCTGCACCACGCCGCCAACGTGTTGCTTATCCCGGGCACCGCCGACCCGAGCCACCTCGAGGCGAACCTCGATGCGGGAACGATCATCCTCGACACCGCAACTCTCGCCGCAATCGCCGAAGCTCATCCACGACCGACCGAAACGGCTTTGGCTTTCCGGTAAGACCGGAAAGCCTGGCACCGGTCATGAAGGCGAGTTCGCGCAATGCGAAGCGCAATCCCGCCTGTTCGAACACGCAAATGTCGCCCGAAACTCGGTGGCTCAGTCGGGCGCGTCATGTGTCGGTTCGGGCTGAGCCCGATCGCGGCGCCGTGCCGAACATGTCACCGGACGAGAGTTTCGAACCATCACCGCCGCCATCGGCTGCGCGGCGGCGAGCGGCACGTCGCCGGCGAAGTCTGCTGTACCCAGTAAAGATCGGCCTGGCCTGAATCCTGCGGTACGCGCCAAACACCCACCTTATCCCCGGTATCGCAGAGGCCGGGCACCTTCATCGAACGTCGACTCTGGAGTGGTGGAACTGGACGCCGAGGTCCTCGCGGAGCTGGACGCCCTCCCGAGCAGCGGTCGCCACCGCAGAGTGACGTTCCACTCATTTGTGATCACAGGTACCCGAAGTGCAAATGACTTCTTCAACTAGCCACAGGACAAGACAGGACAAGAGATGACTGAAGCGTTGGTGCTCGGAGGTGGAGGCGTCGCCGGAGTGGCATGGACGATCGGGCTGCTAACGGGGCTGGCTGATGCGGGTCAGGACGTGAGTGGGGCTGAGCTGATCGTTGGGACCTCGGCAGGCTCGGCCGTCGCGGCGCAGTTGGGGAGTGGGTTGGGCTTGGAGGAACTGTATGCCCGGCAGGTCGAACCGGAGATGCAGGCCGCCGAGATCATGCCCGAGGTGGACTTGGCGAACCTAGGTTCGGGGATTGCGGCCATTATGCAGACTGCCACGTCTGAATTGGAGATTCGGCGCGCTGTGGGCCGGCTTGCATTGGAGGCCGACACCGTGCCGGAACCTGAGAGACGTGCGGTGATCGAGTCGCGCCTGCCGTCCCACGAGTGGCCGGCACGCGCGTTGAAGATCGTCGCGGTGGACGCCGAGAGCGGTGAGCCACGTGTGTTCGATCGTACGTCAGGTGTGAGCCTGGTCGACGCTGTCGCGGCGAGTTGTGCCGTGCCCGGCGTGTGGCCCCCAGTGACTATTGGAGAGCACCGGTACCTCGATGGCGGCGTGCGTTCCCATGCGAATGCCGACTACGCTGCCGGAGCGTCACGAGTAGTGGTGGTCGTGCCGATGGGGCAGGTCTCACTGTTGCCGAGCGAGAAACCGTTGGTACAGGCCGTCGAGGAACTGCGTGTGCGGGGTGTCGAGGTCGCGGTGGTCGAGCCGGACGAGGCGTCACGCCTGGCGATTGGGGTGAACGCGCTGGACCCGTCGACGCGCAGGCCTGCGGCCGAGGCAGGGCGCGTTCAAGGTCGTGGCCTGAAGATCGAGTGGAAGAAAGCCTTAGGGCGTGCTGGCATGACGATCCGGGAGCTGACCCGCGCCTGCCCCACCGCCATGGAACGCTGAACCCTGCCAGCGTGCCGAGGCAGAGCCGAAGCCGAAACGACGGGCATGGCCTCCGCGTGCTTCGCTTCGGCAGTGCTCGATCGCTCAGGTCGGGGCGTACACGTTCGGGCGATGTCCCCGTCCGGCGCTTGAACCGCGTCTCGGCGACGGCCGGTAGCTCGTGGAGATGCTTACCGAGCGTGCAACTGGCCGCCGGTGGGGAACCACGATGGCCTTCTTCGCGGGCCCCTCCGGGGGATTTCAGCTGGCCGCTGACAGGCGTACGACGGCACGCAGGCTGTGTGCCTCGCCGTCCACTCGGCCTTGCCCACCTATCGCGATCAAGGCCACCCGACAAGTAAACCACACGTAAACTAAACAGCATCACGCGACACTAGTAGGCCCAGGGCAGGTCGATAAGACCGGCTGGCACGGCAAGGCTGATGTTGATGTCAATGTCGGCCAATGCGTCCTCGACCGACAAGCCCCAGGTCGAGTAACCGCGCCCGCCGCGCGGTATCGAGGGCCAGTTCGCGAGTCAATGATGTCATCAACGCCACGTCTCGCGTGACCGGGTCGCCGCCATGCAGGGCTGATGCCGGGGCCAGCCTCAGCGCCGCGACACCCTCACCACCTCGGCGGCCCGCTCGTCGTGGCCGCCCCTGACGCATCACCCCCGGGGGGTCTCGCCGTCGAGCTCGCGGATTAGGGCGTGATGCAAAGTGCACTGGTCGCGGTCCGGATGTTGACCGTCAACTCGGTGACAAAGCCACCGTCGTCGGGCACCGCGCATGCTTACGGGAACTCGAACCCGACAATCCCGAAGTCGAGGCCGCAGCGCTGGCATCGGACATGCCGTTGCCCGTGCCGGACGGCGTGCTCGATGCCTGCGGCCGGGAACGTCGGCTGGTGGTGCGCACCCGAGAACGGTTCATCGCGGTGCAGCAACTTCGCGCGGAAGGTCTGTCGCTGGCTGCGATCAGCCGCCGGTTGGGTCGCCCTGCATTTGACCTGGATGGGCTTGCCGCCAGGCAGCAGGAAACCTTGGTGGAACAACCCAGCAGGGTGAACCGCCTGGAGCACTTTTGGTGACCCCCTATCGAATGGGGTCACGCCCTGCTCCAGTTTTGCTCCACCTACTGAACGGTAACTGAAGCGAGATCCACTGTGGACGGTTTTTCGGCGCAACGAAAAAGACCCGCTGGCCTGGGAAGATTCCCAAACCAACGGGTCTGTCGTGTTGTGGACCTTGGGGGAGCTTATTACAACCCGAAAGACCAGGTCAGGGCACTGGAAAAGCTTCGCGAGAAGCTCCCCAGCCTTGGTGCACCCCAACCGACGTCGGGCAAGCGGGACCGGCCGCGGCGGGCCCTGCGACTCGGCAGCGATCAAGTAGAGCAGCTGATCGCCGGCTACAGGTCCGGCGCGACTGTGTACGAGCTCGGTGAGCGATTCGGCATCGAACGGCGGACGGTCAGCAGCATCCTCCACCGGCACGGCGTGCCTATGCGCCGCCGCGGCCTCGCACCCGACCAAGTCGACGACGCCATCCACCTGTACAACCTCGGTTGGTCACTGGCGCGAGTCGGCCAGCACCTGGATGTCGACCACGTCACCGTGCTGAACAAACTCCGCGAACGCGGCATCCCCACCCGAGACACCCACGGGCGTCCGCGCGTCGAGGCAGGTGGTGCTCGATGACCAGGCGTGTAACTGTGTCGACGCGGTCAGCTTCGGACGGGACCGCTGTGGTTCAGGCTGTCACCGTGATCATGGGCATCGTCGTCGGCCTCACCTTCATGTTCGGCTTCGGCAACGTCCTCAACCTCGCCCTCCGCCTTGACGTACCCGTCTGGGTCGCTCCACTCGTCGCCCCTGCTGTCGATCTCTCAATCCTCGGGCTCCTGCTTGGCAGTCGGCACTTGGCCCTCGCCGGGGTGCCGTCGACGCAGTTGCGGCCAGCCCGCCGCTTGCTGCTCTTCGCGAGCGTGGTGACCCTGGCACTGAACGTGGCTGACCCGCTCGTAGCTGGTGACTATGGCAAGGCCGCGTTCGACGCCGTTGGCCCGTTGCTGCTGATCGGATGGGCTGAGGTCGGCCCGGATCTGCTTAGGGCGCTGACCACCGCAAGTCGGCCAGCTGAAGTGGCATTCGATGACGTGAAGCCGGTGCAGGCCGCGTACGCCGACGAACCGTCCGCGATCGAACAAGCGGCGTCGGAGTCGTCTGGGGACGCGACGCCCGATGACACTGCGGCGGATGAACGGAGCAATCGGTCAGCTTCCAGGTTGGTTGACGACGATCTGCTTGAGCGGGCGAGAGTGGAGGACGCCTGTCATTGGGATGCGCATCGCCGACCGATCTCCGCAGAGACGCTTCGGCGGAAGCTCCACATCGGTGCTGCCCGTTCCAGGCTGCTCGTGGCGATGATCCGGGCTGATTCGCAAGGACGATCAGCTCAAGTCGAGGTGGCGACCCACGCTGGAGGGTGATGGCGGATCGATCGCCGCAGCCAGCGTCCTTATAGGGGTGAATGAGCCGGACGTGCCTCGCGCGGGAAGATGATGCGGTGACCGACCTCGAAACCATGATCGCTCAAGTGTGGAGCCCGGATGTCCGGCCTCTCGCCGAGGAAGCATGGCGCTGCTACAACGCTGGCGCAGTACGCGCGAGCATTGCTGCGACATGGACGGCAGTCACCGCCGACGTTATCACCAAGCTGATCAGGCTGGCCGACGACGGCGACAACGCCGTGGCCCCCTTCCGTGACAAGATTCTTGAAGCACAGCGCCAAGGTCTAGAAGGCCAGGGCGTCCGTGCGATGCAGAATATTGAGTCTGAGCTACTCGACAAGGCCACCGAGTTCGAGTTGGTCGACTCAATCGGCGCACGCGAACTCGTACGTATCCGACAGGACCGAAACCTCTGCGTCCACCCCTCGCTGCGAAATCTCGGCGACGTCTACGAGCCACGCCCGGAAGTAGCCCGCAGTCACCTCGCCGTAGCGCTGTCCGCATTGCTCGTGCACCCACCAACTCAGGGGCGCAAGGTTCTCGCCGAGTTCGTTGACTACATCTGCGACCCCTTCTTCGTGCCTGCTCTCCCGCACATCCAGGCCACCTTCTTCGACCGCGTTCGCACAGCGACGAGGCACACAGTGGTCAGGTTTGCAGCCAAGCATGCTGTGCTCCAACTAGACCCCAACGGCAGGATGGACGCCGCACAGCATGCTGACCGAATGGCGATCGCGCTTGACGCTTTCGCACACCGGAACCGGGCACTAGTCATGGCGGTCATGGCAGACCAGCGCGAACGCTTCGCACTGGCTGAAAGCACAGTCATGCTTGGAACGCTCAGTCGACTGGGCGGCCAGGACTACTTCTGGAACATGGTGGACAATTCACTCGCTACGCGGATCCAAGGACTCCTTGAGCACCAACTCCCCGGTTCCGCCCCTCACGGGACTCACGGCGCGTTCTTCCACCTCGCAGTGGTGCGGTTCGATCTGGCACGGCAACGGCTGCCCAAGCTCGAAGGATTCTTCGGTAGACTGCACATAAATGATCAGATGGCCATTGCAGGAAACTGGCCCTCGCGCTACTTCGTGCCGATGGTAGTTGATGCCCTCCGGACAGCGGGTAGTTGGCGCGGCGGCGAGTCCGCTGGTCAGCTCCTATTGAAGCATGCGCACTATCTTGATCCGAACGACCTGCGTACGGCGCTTTCACACTGGGCGGATAACTCGCAGTGTCGAGAGGCCTCCAAAATGCCTGAAATTGCCGTAATGGTGTTCCAGGACACGAACCACCTTGACGGGTCGCGTATCGAAGCCTTTCGGGAGTTCCTTATCAACATCAAAGCGAAGATGCAGGACGGACGAGAACCTGAAGAGTATAAAGAATACTATGAATATCCAGCTTTGGCGGAGGTAGTGAATTCCTGGGGAAGCGCATAAGGCAAGTGCTGAAACGGGCTTACAAGCGACCGGAACGAGGAACAGGGAAATTCGACAGGCGTTGTGTGCGAGATCGACCGAGAACTCATCCGCGTCGATGAAGCTCATGACATCCTCCGGATCGGGGCGATCTCGGAGGCGAAATAGGCGCTGGCTGCCCGCAGCCCGCTTGAGCTCGGCGTTCTCCCGCTTGAGCCGCCGGTTCTCCTCGACCATGTCGGTGCTCGACCGATCATGCTCGCCGCGGTCGGCCTCTTCCTGGCGGATCCAGTTCCGCAGGCCTCGTGATGGACGTTGAGCAGTTCGACCACTGTCGGATCACCGGCTTGGGGTCGCAGCTCATCCGGGTACTTCCTGGGGGCAGGCACGATGACTTCCTTCCTCGGTTCGCAAGATCAAACCTGGTTTGGAAGTCTCCGGGCAACCGGGGGAACCTCAGAGCGCTCTCGCTGTCCTCGGACAAGGACCAACTCGCTGGGCTCGCTCTGGAAAGCTCCGAACTACCCTATCAGCGCTCGTCGCACTTTGCCGGATAGTTGTTAGTGGCAGTCACTGCAAACGCCATTCTGAAGATCATTCTTAGGAGACTGCGCGAAACATGTTTTGCAGGCTTCAGTCAGCGACTGCCGCCGCTGGCAGTCGCAACGCCCGCATCTTGGGCAGAACTGTTTCCCGCAGGCGGGGCAGGGAAACCCCGTCGTGCCGCCACTGAAGCCGCATGAGCAGGCGAAGGTCGTGCGGGCGCGGTCGATTCGCTCGTGTTCCGGGCCGGTCACGTGAAGGTTGTCGACGTTCCAGAGGTCGAGTTCGGCGAGAACGGCGTATGTGCGTTTCGGAGACGCCGCCGCATTCAGGTAGTAGGTGTTCCGAGTACCCCACGGCGTGGACCAGAACGACTTTCGGACGAGCTGCTGGCCGGGTTGCAGGCGGGCCAAAGGGTGGTCGCTGGGGACACCTTGACCGGAGCTGGGGTAGACGGCGGGGCGGTCGACCAACCTGGCGTAGACGACCTTTTGGGTGGTGCGGTCCGTGATGACGATCGCGCCTGTGCAAGTGAGACGGCGGGCCAGGGCGATGGCACACACGACTTGGCTGGCCTCAGTCGTCAGGAACAGGTCGAGCAGCTGCTTCCCGGTGACTGGCCCTTTGCCGACGATCGCGTCCAGAACTTCGTCTGGCACGAGGAGCATGGCGGCGATCTCGTCGCAGAGCTTCTCCAGTTCGATGGCTGGTTCGTCCTGGTCGGCGATCCAGTTCACAGCTTCCTCGTCCTGCATCACCAGCAGGTGCCCGTACTCGTGCAGGAGGGTGAAGTTCTCGCGCCGCGAATCGGTGGGCGAGTAGAGCACAGTGTTGTGCTCGCTGAACGACATTCCGTCGCAGATCCCGTGCGCGCCACGGCGCGAAGTCAACTGCTCAACTGCGCGAACGGTGAGGCCGGTCCCGATCATCGCTTCGAGGGGCGCTCGGCGAAGGGCCTCGCGAAGAGATGAGGTGAGTGCCCGCAACAGTCTGGTTACCTGTCCTCTCCTCGTCATGATCTGTCCAGGAAGCCGGGTATCGAACGAAACTGCCGGAGGACGCCGAGCAGAGCTTCGACCGAGCCGCCGGTGCGGTTCCGATGGGCGGCTCCGGCCAACGTGGACGTCGCGCGCTGGCGAAGCACCGTCGGCTGGACGCCGGCTTCGGCGGCCCAGTCCGAGAGGAAAGCTTGGATTCTCTGGTCGTCGAAGAGGTCGTCCACGCCACTGGCTGGCTTCGCCGCGGTGAGAAGCGCATCATCTCCGACAGACAGCTCTTCGGCGATCGCCGTGATGAGCGCGGGGGCCAGTGCTGGACGGCCGAGCTCCCACTTGAACGCTTCCTGCATGGTCACCTCCCACCCGCGAGCGTTGAGGCGGGCGACGAGCTGACGGAGGTCCAGCCGTAAGCGTTTGCGCGCGGCCGCGAGTTTGCGTCCGTCGACGAGTACGTCCGGATCGGGCACGAGGCCGAGCATCAGGGCGACGGGGTCGTCGTGTCTGACGGGTTCGCGAGTCGGAGGGCCGCTTCGGTCCTGCTCTTCCGCGGCGAGTTCGGCGGCGACGTTCACAGCGTCGAGCCAGGGATCCATCTCGTCGTGCATGTCCGGAGCTTGGTCGTCGTCGGTGCGTTGCTTGTAACCGTCATCAGGGTTGCCGGTCACGCGGACGATTCACCTCCTCTTTGAGCCGCTGGAATGCTTCCTTGTACAGCTGGCCTACTCGTTGGCCGGTCAGGTTCAGGTCTTCGCCGATTTCTTTGTTGGTCCGGCAGCGGGCGTGCTTGGCGATGACGATCGCACGGGACCGTTCGTCGAGTGCGTCCAGTGCAGCCTTGGCGCGGTCTGCGCGCTCCGCCTGTTCGAGATGCTCGTCTTGTTCCACGACGGAGTCGGCAGTCGGGTCGTGCGGTGCATCGCGGTGGATCCGTGGATCACCGTCGTCGACCTCCTCGTGCTGCCGCGCTTTCACCAGGTCCTTGCAAGCGTTGTGGACCGCGCCGTGCAAGTAGGCTTCCCAGTTGCCCGGCCGGGGCATCTGGTTCTCCTTGTGGCAGTTCACCAGACGGGTGAAGACGATGCTGAGCGCGGTATCGGCTTCGCTCCGCAGCCGGGCGGGGAGCTTCGTCACCGCGTACCGGCGCAGTGTCTCGTGGTAGCGCAGGTAGAGTGCGCCGGGATCGGCCGCCGGGCCGTCGGTCGACCCCGGCGTCTCGCCCGCTTCCTGACCAGCGCTCACAGCAGGAGTATGCGCCGAATGGCGGTAAGAGGGTTCATGACGCACCGTGCGCGACCTCGACCGGTACCTGATCGCCGTACAACTGCTGGTACCACTGGAGCCGCGTTCCCGAGCGGCACAAGCACCGGCCGGTGCGGTCGGACGGCACTCGGCGGACCAGCCCGGGCGGCAGTCCACTGAGGTCGACGTCAACCCGACCGGTCAGCACCGGTAGGCCGTGAATCTGTTTCACGATCTCCGCTGCCGCCAGTACCCCGGCGAACCAGGACACCTGTGGCGCGGCCACGGCGACCACCTCCTGACCGCCGGCGGCGCCCATGCGGACCTCGGCTTCGGCGTACGCCTGCCGGACCAGGTCGTTGATCGTCCGGCCGACGAGCGCGTCTCGCCGATGTGCGGGCAGCTTGCCCGCCGCGACGGCCTGGTCGACGTCCGCGGTGGTCAGCTGGGCTCCGTCCTGGAGTAGCGCGAGCACCCGTTGGACGGACAACCCAGTGGTCTCGGCGTAGACACCCGCTTGGGTGGCCGGGGGCTGGGCGCTGACGAAGTCGCAGAACGGACACGCGAACCCGTCGCCGAACCTTTCTCGCTGGGCGTGCAAGGAGAGGCCGGACACGCCGAGGGACAACGTCGACCGGGCCAGCACGTCGGTTACCTCCAACCGGCCCGTGAGGGTGTCGACCGACGACAACACCAACCCGTCGAAGCCCGGATTCTCCCGGTTGACGACCCAGTCGGCGACGCTCGTGGAGACCGGACGCGCCCCCAGGCCGAGCTCCGTGAGCTTCGAGGCCATGTAGTCGGCCTTCGGCCCTGTTTCCGGTCCGAGGAGCGCCGGATAGCGGAAAGGGTTTCGTGTCCTGTCGAAGATGTCGGAGTCGATGACCGTGATCTCCTCGAGAGCGTCCGTGCTCAACGTCCCGGTGAGCTGCGGCGCGAACGCCGTCGCGAGCAGGGCGAGGCTGCTCGTGCCCACCGAGCCGACTCCCGCAACGGCGAGCTTCAGGCGATCGCGGTCCGACGGGAGCACAGGTATCACCGGCGCCGCGGTCAACCCGTAGTCGATCAAGTTCGTCACGTACGGCACGTCCACCGGAACGCCCGAGAACCCGAGCGGTCCGAGCACGCGGATCAGGAGCTGACTCACCGCCAGGCACGCCGCCGCGTGCACGCCGAGCGCGTGCGTCGTCACGGCGCCTAAGGGCTGCGGAGCCAGGCCGAGACGGACCGTGTAATCGTCGCCGCCCACGCCGAGGGCGCCGGCCCCCACCTGGATCCCGAAGGTGACCACGACGTTCCGCTGCGGTGCGTCCGCGGGTTGAGGACGTACGTAGTCCAGCGCGGTCAGCAGGGTGGCGCTGTCTCTGGCGCCCCACCAGTTGGGCGGCAAGGCGACCGGAGGGGCGATGGCGATGTCACCGAACAGGCGTGCCGCCATGCCGGTGAACGCCGCCAGCGCGGTGGCCGCCCCGCCGATCACGTCCGCCCCGGCGCGGATCACCACCCGCACGTCGTCCAGGGCACGCAGGAGCTCAACCGCGGCCGATTCGTCGGCGGTGCCAAGGAGCCTCAGGCGCGGATCAGTCATCAGACCTCCACCTCCGGGTCCACGCGGAGGTGAAGGTCCCGTTCGCTCCCGGGGGGCAGGGACCGCCACCGATCGCATTCGCGGCGCAGAACTGCACAGGCGTCGAGGCCGAGGCGCAACCCGAGACCGAAGAACGGAACGACAATGGAAAGTGCGCCTTCGTGGGTCAGGACGGGGTTCGCGTCGTCGGCAGGTGAATGGAATGCCTCTGCCGGATGGGAGTGGATCCGGGCGACGTAAAGCTCTCCGGGTTCGAGGGCCAAGGCCAGTTCGATCTGCCCGGCCCGGGTGACCTCCACGGACACTCCGCCGCTGGCACCCCGCCACGGCTGCTGCTGCGGAACGACGAGCGCCGCGCCGTTCGGGCCGCTCTTGATCATCGCGGTGCCCTCGTGACCGCGGGCGCCGCGATCTTCGAAGAACATTCGCGCGTCGGCCAGCAGTTGCACCGGCAGGACCAGGGGGTTCATAGCCCCACCTTGGTCAGGAGGCGGTCCAGGAGACTGTCCGCTCGGAGCGCGTATCGCACCGCGTCCCACCTTTCTCCGTAATGGCTCTCGTGGGCGTAGTAGGCCCGGGTGCCGCTGACGCAGACCCAGGGCACGCCGAGGCTGCTGTGGATGCCGTGGGCGAACCCGGGAATCCACTGGTCGAGCGGAAGCACGTCGCCCGCGTCGTCGACGAGGGCGACGTCGAACGGCTCCGCGTCGTACCGGGAGCCGTCCAACCGCAACGTCCGCGTGCCGCCGGCGGGCGGCCGCAGCGTCATCAGCAGGCTGGAACCCTCGCGGCGGAGGTCCCCGGCGCGAGGGCCCAGCCGTGCCTGCGCCTGCTCGACCTCGATGTCGAGCAGGTCGGCCAGCACCCGGGGGTGCAGGGCCATCAGCCGTCGACCTGCGGCTTGCGGTTGATCAGGACGAGCACGTCGTCCTCGCGCACACCCGCGTGCTGGAGGGTCGACGTGGGGTCGAGCTCGCCTTCGCCGCCGCGGGGCAGGGTCAGGGCGTACTCGCCGTCGACGAGCTCGCCCTTCTGGACGAAGTACTTCACCGCCTTGCGGGTCAGGTCCGCGACCTTGTCGTCCGGCTTGACCGTCTCCCGCACCTGGTGGCCCGCCAGCGTCCGGACGGTCACGTGGAACGGGTGGTTGTTGCCGCCGTGGCCGGCCTGCTCGTCGTTCTGTCCATGCGGAACATTGGTGTTCGGCATCGTTCTCCTCCTCGGTTTCGGCGCCGTGTACCGAGTAGACGATCGAGCTCACCGGAATGAAAATGCCCAGGTCAACGAAGCTGTGTCTACGTTGGAGGTGCTGAGTGAGCGATGGCCGCCGCAGGCAACTGCTCGACTCGTCCGGCCAAGCGGACTGAGCCCGGCACAGCTGCTGGCCCTCACGCACGAGCCGTGGGTCGTGTCACGCGCTGGAACGCCGCACGGACGACACCAGCCCGCAGGCTGCGACATCGGTGGGCCGCCGGCGCTCGTCCCCGTCGATGGCCGTTCGCCGCGGGTGCTGCCATCGACGTTCTCGGTGGGCTGATCGGGCTGTTCGGCTTCGCCGCGCTGGGCACGGTCATTCTCAACAAGGCCCATGAGCCTCGTCGTCGTGCTCACCGCGTTGCCCGCGCTTCCGTACACCGCAGTCGCCGCGCACTAGACGATCGCGGCCAACCCCGCTCGCCGACAGCCCGCTGTTACCCCCCGCCACCAGCGAAATGAGTTCCGTTGGTGGGGTCGCCAGCATGGGCGGGGCCGGCGGCACGACCATGCAGGCGCAGTACCAGCATCGCCATTGCCGGGTTCGCCGACATCTAGATCACCCGATCCCACGGTCGTAGACGAAGTGCACTTCGTGATCATCCGCGCTATCAAACCCGCTGACACCGAGCCGATCGAAGATCACTCGACCTCAGCGTTTGGCCAGGGCGCACTACAACGTGACATTCCAGTGGTACATAACGAAAGCGACTCAATCCGGCATCGCATGTCCAAAATACGTCGGTGGACCTTGGGGGAGCTTATTACAACCCGAAAGACCAGGTCAGAGCCCTTGAGCAGCTCTGCGGGAAGCTCCCCCGCCTCGACGCCCCCGAGCCGACCCCAGCCACACGGAACCGACCCCGGCGTGCTCGGCAACTCGCCGACGAACACATCCAAGAGCTGATCGCCGGCTACAGCTCCGGCGCCACAGTCCGCGCACTCGGCGATCGCTTCGGCATCGAACGACGAACAGTCAGCACCATCCTCCGCCGGCACGGCGTGCCGACGCGCCGCCGCGGCCTCACGCCCGAGCAGGTCGACGACGCGATCCACCTCTACAACTTCGGCTGGTCGCTCGCCTGGATCGGCGCCCGGATGGACGTCACGGCCGGCACCGTGCGCAAACGCCTGCTCGAACACGACGTCACCATGCGTGACACCCACGGACGCCCGCATATCGAAGCGGGCAGCCCACGATGACCCAGCCCGCAACCGCCGTGCCAACCGGATCAGGTTCGAACAGCCCTGCTGTCGTTCAAGTCGTCACCGTGATCATGGGCATCGTCGTCGGCCTCACCTTCCTCTTCGGCTTCGGCAATGTCCTCAACCTCGCCCTCCGCCTCGGGGTGCCCACCTGGGTCGCTCCCCTCGCCGCCCCCGCCGTCGACCTCACAATCCTCGGACTCCTCCTCGGCAGTCGACAACTGGCCCTTGCCGGAGCAACGCCAGCCCAACTGCGACCAGCCCGCCGCCTGCTGATCTTCGCCAGCGCGGTCACCCTGGCACTCAATATGGCTGACCCAATCGTCGCGGGCCAGAACGGCAAGGCTGCGTTCGACGCTGTAAGGCCGTTGCTGCTGATCGGGTGGGCGGAGGTCGGCCCGAACCTGCTCAGGGCGCTGACCAATACACTTAAACCATCCGACAGCGTGAGACGGACGGATGCCCTGTTCGCCGACGAACCGACGACTGCCGGGCACACAGCGTCCGAGTCGTGCAGAGACACGAAGCCCAATAGCGCTCCGGCCGACAGGCAGAGCAGTCCTGCGACTTTCAGCATGCTTGGCGACGACCTGCTGGAGCGCGCGAGGCGCGCGGACGCACGTCATTGGGACGAGCATCGCCGACCGATCTCCGCAGACACACTCCACAGGACGCTCCGCATCGACACAGCCCGCTCCAGGCTCCTCGTAGCGATCATCCGGGCCGACTCACGACAACGATCAGCTCCATACGAGATGGCAGCCCGCGTTAAGGGGTGAAGTCAGATGATCGACACCTCGAAGCCCGCGACCCGATGAGGGGCAACTGGCGACTCACCTCCCCCGGATAATCGGTCGGCGCATCGCCCGAACCGCCAGGCCGGCAGCTGGGTCTGGTGTGGCGGCAGTCCAGCGCGTCTATTTGACGTGTTGCGTCGATCTTCGCGGTCAGGTGCTCCTCTGCCCGTTGACCGCTGTGACCAGACGTGACAGACCAAGTGGAGTGGCGACCACTGCGAGCAACCGGCCGCGACCGTACGGAACTGCGGCCGTCCGGCTTAGTCGACTACCCTCAAGGTCCGTCGCCGGTGCTGTGAGGACCGGCGAACCAGGCTACCGCGGGTTGTAACGCGAAGGCCGAGCCTCTCGATCGAACGTTGGTGGGCTGTTGGCGAGGAGGTCGATAGGTGCGGCTTGAGGAGGTCAAACCCGGGTTGCGCCTCGAGGGGCTCATTCCGGCCGAGGTGATCACCGTCGTCGCGGCGCAGTGGCATGGTGCCGACGCTCTGGAACTGACTTACAAGACCACCGCAGGTGGGCTCGGGCAACAGGTGATGTTCCGGCAGGACGCGGACACGCTATCCATCGCCCAGGCTGGGAGCCGCGCCTTCGACGCTCCGGCCAACGACTTCAAGTTCGTTGCCGAAGCCCAGCGGATCACGCTCGCCGGCCTATTCGATCCCATGCTCGCGGTGGCGACCAGCGATGTCCGGCCGCTGCCGCACCAGATCCGCGCCGTCTACGGTGAACTGCTCCCGCGAACGCCGCTGCGGTTCCTCCTGGCCGATGACCCCGGCGCCGGTAAGACGATCATGGCTGGGCTCTACATCAAGGAGCTGATCCTTCGCGACGACGTGCAGCGCTGCCTCATCATCGCACCCGGCGGCCTCGTGGAACAATGGCAGGACGAGTTGTTCTTCAAGTTCGGCCTACGCTTCGATCTGCTGACCAACCAGCTCATCGACGCGAACGTCAATTTCAACGTCTTCGAGACCAACCCGCTGCTGATCGCCAGGATGGACCAGCTCAGCCGCAATGAGGAACTGCGGGCGCGGTTGAAGGAGACCGAGTGGGACCTGATCATTGTCGACGAAGCCCACCGGATGGGGGCGCATTACTTCGGCGGCAAGCTGGAGAAGACGAAGCGTTTTCAACTCGGTGAACTCCTCGGCGAGGTCACTCGCCATTTGCTGCTGATGACGGCCACCCCTCATTCGGGCAAAGAGGAGGACTTTCAGCTCTTTCTCACCCTGTTAGACCGTGACAGGTTCGAAGGCAAGCACAAGGTCAGCACCGACACCAGCGGCATCATGCGCAGGATGGTCAAGGAAGACCTGCTCACCTTCGAGGGCAAGAAGCTGTTCCCCGAGCGGATCGCCGCAACCGTTCCCTACGAGCTCACCGCCAGCGAGTACCACCTGTATGAGCGGGTGACCCAGTACGTCCGTACCGGGATGAACCGGGCGGACAAGCTTGACGGCAAGCGGCGGAACACCGTCGGCTTCGCCCTCACAGTGCTACAGCGCCGTCTCGCCTCCAGCCCGGATGCGATCTACCAGAGCTTGGTCCGCCGCTCCGGGCGCCTGGAGCGCAAGAAGCACGAGATCCTCAACGGCACGTTCCGGGAGACCGAGCCCACGATCGACTTCGACGACCTCGACGCGGGCGAATACGACGCCGAACAGGTCGAGGCGCTGGAGGAAGAACTCCTCGACGCGGCGACTGCGGCACGCACCGTTAAAGAGCTCGACGCGGAGCTGGTCGAACTGGCCGAGTTGACCGCTCTCGCTAAGCAGGTCCGAGACACGGGCACGGACCGCAAATGGACCGAGCTATCGGCGATCCTGCAGGACAACGCCCTCACGACTGACCACGACGGATGGCCTCGCAAGTTCATCATCTTCACCGAACACCGCGACACCCTCGACTACCTCCGGGGCCGCATTAGCTCGCTGCTGGGCCGCCCGGCTGCCGTCCGAACCATCCACGGTGGCGTGCGCCGCGGCGAGCGCCGGCAGATCACCGAGGAGTTCACCAAGAGCCACGACTGCCAGATCCTCATCGCCACCGACGCTGCGGGCGAGGGATTGAACCTGCAAGCTGCCCACCTGATGGTCAACTACGACCTGCCGTGGAATCCGAACCGGATTGAACAGCGCTTCGGCCGGATCCACCGCATCGGCCAGGAAGAGGTCTGCCGGCTGTGGAACCTGGTCGCTTCCAACACGCGTGAGGGCGAGGTCTTCACCCGCCTGCTCTCGAAGCTTGAGGAGATGGGCAAGGCCTATGGTGGAAAGGTCTTCGACGTGCTCGGCGAGGCGTTCACTGAGACCCCGCTCCGGGACCTGTTGAAGGAGGCGATCCAGTACGGCGAACGCCCCGATGTTCGGGCGAAGATGCACAAGGTCATCGACGCCAGCGTCGGCGACGGCGTCAAAGAACTGCTGGAGGAACGGGCTTTGGCCGCCGACAACCTCGCCGAGGCTGACCTGGCGGCGCTGCGTGCGGCGATGGACGACGCCCGCGCCCGCCGCCTGCAGCCGCACTACATCGAATTGGCCTTCAAAGCAGCGTTCACCCGCCTCGGTGGCCGGATCGCCCGGCGTGAACGTGGACGCTACGAGGTCGCCAACGTGCCAGCTCATCTCCGGGCCAGCAAGTACGGGCCGATCGCGACCCGCTATGACCGTGTCACCTTCGATCTGGCCCGGGTCGCCCCGGAAGACGGCCTCGTCCGCGCCGATCTCCTCGCCCCCGGTCATCCGCTGCACGACACGGTCATGGACGAGGCCATCAAACAGTTCGGTGGCACTCTCAACTCGGGAACCGTGCTGGTGTCCTCGACCCTCGACGAGCCGCACCTGATGGTGGGCGTGATCGAGGAGGTCGCGGATGCGACCGGCGCCAGCGTGGCCCGTCGTTTCGGCTATGCGTTCGTCGACAGCCTCGGCACCGTGTTCGCAGCCGGTCCCGCGCCCTATCTTGACTGTGTCGACGCCCCGGAAACGCCCGCAGTCCCGACGGCTCGTGCCCTGCCGTGGCTGGCGGAGGCGGAAGACAAAGCCATCAGTTGGATCATCGCCCACCAGCTGCCGGAGCATCTAGCCGAGGTTCAGCCTCGGCGCTTGGCGGAACTGACCAGGACACGGACGTTGGTCACCAAGCGGCTCGCATCCGAAAACGAACGCCTGCTCCTCGAGGCCGTGGTCGCCGCCGAGAAAGAACACAAAGGTGAGAAACCGAAGGAGACCTCTGACAGCCTCAGCCGCAAGGCTGCTGAGCTCGAGGTGCGATTACGCCGCCGACTCGCTCTGCTTGACCAGCAGAGCCTTATGTCGACAAAACCGCCGCTCATCGTCACCGCGGCGCTCGTCCTGCCGATTGGTCTGCTGGAAGACGACCTCCCGGCTAACGCCCCCATCCACGCCAAGGAGACCAAAGAGGTCGAACGCCGCGGCGTCGACCTGGTGCTGGCCCGTGAGCGGGAACTCGGCCGACGACCGGTCGAGCAGCCGTTCAACAACAAGGGCTTCGATATCTTGTCCACGGCATTGAACGGCGACACCTACCGGATCGAGGTCAAAGCCCGCCTGGACGGCGCCACGGACTTCTTCGTCACCCACAACGAAGTAATGACCGGCAAGAACGCCGTGCCCCACTACCGCCTCGCCCTCGTGCGGGTCGACCCGCGCGGGCCCCAGCACGACACGGTCCGGTACCTCGACAACCCCTTCGCCACCACCGACCTCGGCAATTTCGAGGCCACCGGAATTCGCGGCGACTGGGCCAAGATGTGGGCCAAAGGAACGGTGCCCTTCTGATGCCGACAACTACCCCCGGAACGCTCGTCGCGGTTCTAGCCAACCCGCCCCTGACCGATGGCAAGCGGACCCTGCGTCGGGTGGCCCTGGCGGCCGAGCTGCTCGGCTTCGACGACGTCGCGGTGGCGAACCTCTTCTCAGTCCCGTCACATCGGACCGGTGCCATTACTGAACTTGGGACCGCCGAGGATGGATGGCTGGCGGCGAGAGCTTCGCTGGAGACCTGCCTTGACGCGGGTGACGGCGTCTTACTCGCGTACGGGGCCACCTCACCCTCTGGCGAGGCGCGACTGCAGTTCCGCCAACAGGTCACGTGGGTACACAGCCGAATCGCCGCCAGAGAACTGCCGGCGTGGCACGTAGGCGACGGGCCGAGACATCCGTCGCGGTGGCAACGATGGACCTATCGCGCGCACCCTGATGTGCCTTTCGCAGAGGCTCTGCGCGACAGTCTTGTCCCGGTTCAGGTCGATTACGTTTGGCCGGCCGCTAGATTTGAACGAGCAAGTCGCGGTGACGAGATGCCGCTTGGTCGAGCCAGCTCCAAACTCAGAGGGTCGAGAAGGTAGATGTACAAGCGCAAGCTGATTGAGGTGGCCCTGCCACTGGAGGCTATCAACCGGGAGTCGGCCCGCGAGAAGTCGATCCGGCACGGACACCCGTCGACGCTGCATCTGTGGTGGGCACGCCGCCCGCTCGCGGCGGCCCGGGCAGTGTTGTTCGCGCAACTCGTCGACGACCCGTCATCGCGGCCTGACGAGTTTCCGACGGAGGAACTTCAGCGCAAGGAGCGGGAACGGCTGCACAACCTTATCGAGCGACTCGTCGTGTGGGAGAACATCCGCGATGAGAAACTGCTGGCTGAGGCTCACGCGGAAATCCTGAAGTCCACCAACGGAAACCCGCCGCCGATCCTCGACCCTTTCGCTGGTGGCGGCACCATTCCGCTTGAGGCGCAACGGCTCGGTCTGGAGGCACACGCCTCGGACCTCAACCCGGTCGCGGTCCTCATCAACAAGGCGCTCATCGAGATCCCACCCAAGTTCCGCGACCAGTCGCCGGTCTTCCCTGGCTTGGCTGACTCCCAGATCTGGCACTGGCGGGGCACCGAGGGCCTCGCTTCCGACGTCCGCGCCTATGGCGCCTGGATGCGCGACGAGGCCGAGAATCGGATCGGCCATCTCTACCCGAAAGCCATCCTCCCGGACGGTTCCAAGGCGGCCGTCATCGCCTGGATCTGGGCGCGCACTGTCACCTGCCCCAACCCCGCCTGCGGAATCGAGATGCCCCTTGTCCGCTCCTGGTGGCTCGGCAAAAAGAAGGGCAAGGAGGCGTACGTCGTCCCCTCCGTCGTCCCCGATCCCACCCACCCCTCGGGGCAGCGCGTGAAGTTCGACATCGGCCATGACAAGACCGGTGCACCGACTGTTTCCGCCGACGGAACCGTCGGGCGAACGGGCAGCTACTGCATCGCATGCGAGACGGCCGTGCCGCTGAACTACCTCCGGGCGGAGGGCCGCGCCGGTCGAATGTGGTCGCAGCTGATGACCATTGTAGGCGAGGGCAACCGCCAGCGTGTTTACCTTCCGCCCAGCGCTCACCACATAGCCGCCGCCGAGGTTGAGCGGCCGGACGACGTGCCGGCAGGCGACCTTCCGAGTAATCCAAGGGACTTCAAGACGCCGAACTACGGCATGACGACGTGGGCGGACCTTTTCACAAACCGCCAACTTGTCGCGCTGACAACCTTTAGCGAGTCGGTCTCCGAGGCCCGCGACCGCGTCGTCGCCGACGGTGGCACACCCGAGTACGCCGACGCCGTCGCCACCTATCTGGGTTTCTCGGTCAGTAAGGCACTTGCACGCAACAACACAATGTGCGGCTGGGAATCAGGAATGGACCGGATTCGGGGCTCGTTCCAACGACAGGCGGTACCCATGACATGGGACTTCGCGGAAGCCAACCCACTCACCGCATCAGGTGGCGGCCTCTCTGCGGTTGTCCAATCTGAAGTCGAGGTCCTTGAAGCACTCCTTAGCCGGGACGGTGGGCATGTAACGCAGGCTGACGCGGCATCGCGGAGCTACGGAGCCGTGATCAGTACAGACCCGCCGTACTATGACAACATCGGCTACTCTGATCTGTCGGACTTCTTCTATGTGTGGCTCCGCCGATCGCTGCGATCAATCCACCCTGAACTGTTGTCGACAATGCTTGTGCCGAAGGCAGAAGAACTTGTCGCCAACCCCTATCGACACAATGGTAAGGATGGCGCTAAGGAGTTCTTCGAAGACGGCTTTCGCTCTGTGTTCGCGCGCGCCCGACAGATGGCTCGCGAGGACTTCCCTATCACGGTCTGGTACGCCTTCAAACAGAGCGAGGCTGACGATAGCGGAGAAGCCTCCACGGGCTGGGAGACGCTGTTGGAAGGCATGATCCGAAACGGATGGGAAATCACCTCGACGTGGCCGAGTCGCTGAGTACCGGCGTAGCCCACCGTGGATCGCTCCAGTCGGAGACCTGTCGTGCGTGCATGGCGGACGACATGGTGATCAAACAACAAGATAGGAGTGCAAAATGTTTTGACGGGTTTTTGGACGAAATTGTCAACTATAGATGGCTGCTGGCGAGAGCTCGCTGCCTGCGCAGCCAATTCACCCGGCGGAGCGGTGGCTACTGTAGCGACTCTTGTTCGGAGACAGATGGGACCGTGCCTGGCGCCGAAACGGCATCGGCGTGGCCGTCACCGGCGCTGCCGAGGTCACCTGGATAGCGCGGCGACCGCGACCGCCGGGAAACTACCCGATGAAGTCGACGGCCACGCCCTGTTCGACGTCGCAGCCCGCCGCCGTCAGGCCCTCGACCGCGGCGACATCGACATCGGCGTCGTCGGATTGGACGACATCGCGGCCGGTCCGCGCCGCCCACGACCCCGAAACGCACACAGCCTGCCCGATGTTCACCCGGCTCGCACCCGAAGGACCGGAGTAGGCGGATTGCACCCGAGCCGAAGCCGACGCCGTCATCTGGTGCACTGGGTTCCGGGCCGCCCCGACCCACCTTGCGTCGCTGCAGCCCACCGGCGGGGCACGTCACCACCGACGGCGCCCGCGCTGTCGACGCGGCCAGACTTGATCTGCTCGGCTACGGCGACTGGGCCGGCTTCGCCTCGGCCACCCTCGTCGACGTCGGCCAGACCGCGCGTGCTGCTGTCGCCCAGATCTCGGGACGTCTGGTGAGTTGGAGTCAGGGTTATCCGGTGAGTCCCGCCCGCTGGAGATCTGCGACGAACGACTTCAGCTCTTGGCCGAACGCGGGTGCTGCGTAGGTCTTCACGACGTCCGTTCGAGCCGGGCAAACGTCCAAGTCAGGGCACACCAGCGGAATCATGACCCGCAACGTCTTGTACAGCTGGGAATGCGGAAGTGTACCGAGGATCTGCTTGACCCCGAACGCGGACGTTGCGCTGAAGACTTCGGCGAGGAACTGTGGGCAGCCGACCCGGATCAACCCGGCCCGGAGCGGTAGCTGGGCCCCTTTGGCGTATGTGCCCGGATCGAGGCCCTTCGCTGCTTTGTTCAAGCACACGCAGAGTCCGTGCTTTCGGTAACGCACCCGTTGATGCCAAGGAACCTTGTCAATGGCGCGGTTGGCCAGCCGCGTGTAGAAGCCGTTCTCGTCGAAGACGTAGGCTACGACATCACCAGCGATGTTCAAGGGGTCCCGGGTCAGCGACTCTTTGGCGCGTTGACCACGTTCGATTTTCGGGTCACGTTTCGTCTGGACCGCGCGTGGTGGCTTTGGTGTCCGAGCGGGCGAGGTTGCTTGCGATCGCGGTGGCGTGTACTGCGCAGTCGGTGGAGCGGTCCAGTTCGGTCGATGGACCGAGGCTCGTGCAACGGCGCTGCGTTGGTACGTGGAGCGGCTTGAGGTTTGGCCGCAGTGCTGGCTGCGCTGGGTTCCGTAGATGTGGGCGCCTCCACACGTCGAACAGTGATATTGGTTTCGGGGAAGTCGCCGTTGAGCTGCCACCCATTCCACGCTAGGAACGAGATCGGCGGTGGTCACTCGGCCATTCCGGTCCAGATCCGTACCGTGCCCGTCACGCTCTGTGCTGTAAGTCGTCCCTGTGAGTTAGAGTCGTACGTCCTCATCCGCTCGTCGCATTCGTCGACCATGACCAGGCCGGTTCCGGTGAGCCGGTGGCCGCGCTGTAGCGGCCCGGAAACCAGGATCGCCGAACTCGATTTTCTGCCTGGGTCACACCTTCCGGCGCCGACGGTTGATTGACCGGCTGAGCGCAAGTCGACGGCCCGAGCTCGGTGATCCAGCGTTCCCCTCTCGGCAGCACGCGACGCACAGCAACGCTGCGGCCAGACTTCCGCCCGCTGGACACACTCCCCGACCGCGGAGCCGATCGGAGAGCTCGATAACGAAACAGACACAAGTCCGCAGCACCTGTCCAAATCTGTCGTCGACCTTCGAGTTCCTTAATCGAACACAAAAGACCAGTTCAGAGCCGTGCAAGAGTTTCGCGAGAGGCTTCCCGGCCTCGACGCGCCCAAGCTATCGCCGGCCAAATCCGCTCGGCCCCGGCGTGCTCGGCAGCTCGACGATAGCCAGATCGAGCAGTTGATCGCGGGCTACCTCGGGCGCGTCGATGCGTGCCTTAGGAGAGCGCTTCGGCGTTGAGCGGCGGACAGTCAGCACCATCCTCCGCCGGCACGGCGTGCCGATTCGTCGCCGCGGCTCGCTCCAGAGCAGGTCGACGACGCCATCCACCTCTACAGCCTGGGCTGGTCCCTGGCGGGAGTCGGAGACCGCTTGGGGGCGACCCGTCACCGTGCTGAACAAGTTCCGCGAACGCGGTATCGCCACTCGCGACACCCACGGGCGTCCCCGTGTCGAAGCGGGTGGTACGCGTTGATAGGGCGTGCAGCTGGCTCAACTCGTTCAGCTCCAGACGGGGCGACGGTCGCGCAGACCGTCACCGTGATCATGGACGTGGTTGTCGGCCTGACCTTCTTGTCCGGCTTCGGCAACTTCCCCAACCTCGTGCTTCGGCTCGGTGTGTCCGTCTGGGTCGCGCCGCTGGTTGCCCCGGCGGTGGATCTTTCGGTCCTTGGGCTGCTGCTCGGCACGCGGCACCTGGCTTGGGCTGGGGCGTCCGCAGAGGTCCTGCGGCTCGCTCGCCGGCTGCTGATCTTCGCGAGCATGGCCACGCTCGCGCTGAAAGTGGCAGAGCCCCTGGTCACGAGCGAGTTCAGCAAGGCAGCCTTTGACGCGGTGGGGCTACTCCTGTTGATCGGCTGGTCGGAGGTAGGTCCAGGCCTGCTGCAAGCCATCGGTGCGATAAGTCGAGCCGCGGTCGAGATCGATCAATGCGAGCCGACGTTTTTGAGGACTTCGACAATGCCGAGCCGGTGGCCCACCTCGACGAGGAAGTTGCACCGCGGGATGGCGAACGAGCAGTCATCGGGCGCACATCGGACGCACTTCTGACCAAGGCGCGGCAGGAAGACGCGGGATCATCGGGAGGCCGGTATCCGCTGACACATTGCGCGTCCGGCTCGGGGCGGGTGCCACGCGGGCCCGCCAGCTCGTCAGGATCGTGCGGTCCGAGTACGACGCTCAGGTGGTTGCCTAGTGATCTGTCGGTGAAACGGCGGACGAGGCGCAGGAGGTAGCCGCCATCGGCGCGAGCTGCTGGTCGTCGAAGCGAAGCTGAAGTTCTGTTTACCCGGCTCGACCGCGATTCCCGGGAGGCATGATGCTGCGGCCGAGCTGCTAGGCCAGCAGTTCGCGGTGCACCGCCGCGGCGTTCCCGCGGCAGTACGTCAGCCAGACACGGAGCCAGTCGTCGTTCGTTGTCTCCGTCATGCCCGGTCGCGACAACGGGCCAGCCGATGCCACCAGGGACCTACTTGCGGCCGACGTGCTGTGAGCTCCTGGGGGTGTGGGCAGGGCGTTCTGCTCGGTGTCGTGTTACCGCCTCGGTCAGCGTGCTCGTCCTGGGCGTGGGACGCGTCGGCTCATCCGTTCGAGCGGGAACAAACCGGCAGCTGGTTCGGGTGCTGCCTCTTGCTCCACTGGCGTGTTGTCGTACAGAAGCTGTTGCAGGGTCTGACCGCCGCTGTCGAAGATCAAGCAGGCTGCGCGGTAAGCGCTTGTCTGGCCTTTCTTGGCTTTCAGGTAACGCGCCAGGTACTCGGCTGCTTCGGCCGGTTGTTCGCGGCGCCCGAGACAGGCCCAGACGAGCAGCATGTGCAGTCCGGTGTCGTCACCCAACAGCGTCGTCATGGAGTGGTGCTGACCGTCCTGACGAACGACTTTGGCGAGATCCTTGGTGAAGCGGCCGAATTTTTTCTGCGTCGGACCGTTCAGGCTGAGCAGCGCGACGCAGGTCGCCAGCCAGCCGGCCTCGCCGCCTTCGGTGATGGCATCAACCAAGCGGAGAATGGCGTCGTTGGCGTTGTAGCGGGGCTTGGCAGCGTTGCTGCCGTCTTCTACGGCGTAGTACCAGGCGTCGAGCGGTTCGGTTCTGCTCTCGACCACTTGAGGGGCCTGTTCCCGATGTCGCCGCTGCTCTCCGGTCCGTGGTGCGAGCGACCACGGCAGGTCCGCGTTGAGGCGTTCAGGATCGGGTTCGAAGTAGAAGTGGGCTTCGAGGAACAGCATGAAGAGGTCGAGCTCGTCGACTGCCCGGTACTTCCACGTGGTTTCCGGCTGGGTGCGCCGGCGGAGGTAGAGGATCAGCTCGCTCGGCCGGTCGAGCAGTTCGCACACGACGCGCAGATCGTGAACCGAGACGGTCCAGGGGATGTTGTCGCGCCGGAGAACCCCGGCGGCGAGCAGCGCCGGGGTGGTGGTGGTGACACCGGACAGGTCTTCGAGGCCGACCGCGATGGTGTGGACCTCGCGCACCCCGCTGACGTCGAGCCATTCGCCGTTGTCGAGGCGGAGGCGCTTGTCGGTGAGGATGCGGTCGCGAAGACGGCCGGCTTGGTCTGCGGCCGAGGTAATGATGTCCCGGAGTTTCCCGCGGAGCCGGCGGGCAACGCCACCGCGTGCTTCGCCGGTGAGCGAGACAGACTTGACCTCGATGATCAGCGCGACGTCGTCAATGAGCAGAAGGCCGTCGGCTTCGACGCGCTTGGTGAAATCCGTCGGTTCGAGCTGCGGCTGTGGTGCTCGCGGGTCGGGGACGAAGTAGTTGAGTGACCGGTACACGCGGGCGTTCGGCAGGGCTCGTTCAAGGAGGTCAATAGCCGCTTTTTCGACCCACGGCCCGCGGTGGTCTTCGTAGGCCGTCATACGCCCCGCCGCCTTGAGTCGGGTTTCGATGACCTCTCGCACGGCGGGTAGGGCCAGGCCATCGTGGACGAGCATGCGCCGGCCGGCGGGATCGGCCACGATCGGAGCCGTTCGAAGTGGATTGTCGCCGCGGAAGAAGCGTTCCAGGGTCTCGTCCGGTCCGAGTTCATTGTCGAGCGTGAAGACGTCCAACACTGCCTCGACCACGGTCGGCTCGTACCCCGTGGACGACGCGACGGCGCTGACGTCGATGACGGTCGCTTCGCAGATATTCGTGGTCAGGTCGTTTATGGCGTCGAACATCTCCTGCGCCGCACGCACAGCGTCGGGATCAGGTGCTGAGGTGGAATCCCGCTCTTCGGCTCGGAATGCCTCCAGATGAGGAAGCGATGCGTCGCGAGCATCTGTCATTCGAGAAAAACGTTGCTGTATAGCGGAAGTTGGTGCAGTGCGTACTGCCTCCATCACGCGTACCGCTTCAAGGCCAGTGAAACCGAGCACCTCACTACAGGCCTCGTTGACCTTCGCGTCGTCGAACAGCCCCAGCAACGTGTCGAGCAGCATGTGCGGGTAAACCGGGTTTCGCAGGTTGACCTCGCGCTGCACCGACCGAAAGACGACAGCCTGTTCCGCACTGCTCGGCGGGGACTCGAAGATGCCGACCAAGCTGCCCACCGACAGAGCCTCCCGAGCGGCTGCCTCCAGCGGATCCGGCGTGAACCGTGCGGGGTCTTGGTGGGCGACGACCGGCTCGACAGAGCGATCGCGACACGCCAGCACCAGCGCGATCACTTCGAGAGCGGCTGCGGACTGCTCGATCCCGTAGTTTCCTTGCCGCATCATCATTCCGACGCGCACCGCGGAGACCGCCTTGAGCAGGTCAAAGCCGCAGGCTCGCTGCTCGATCGTCCGGGCCAGCTCACGCAGCTGACGGCGAGCGGCCTCCGCGGCGCCCGAGTAGTCATCGTAATTTTTGGCGTACTCGGCGAACCGGTCGACCATCAGGGCGACTTCGGCGACCACGCCTGGTACGGCATGGGCAGCAGCACGCTGACGCTGCGCCTTATCACGCTTCTGTCTCGCCCGGCGCGTCTTCTGCCGCTTCCCGCTCATCGAGTCAATCTACCCAAGTTACTCACCAATACCGGCCGGACGCGCCGAATGGCCGCCCAGCTCCAAGGGAAGAAAAGTGACCAAGTCGATTATCGCCTTTCGAAGACCCTCCGCTGTGACGCCGACGGAGGTGCCGAGGCCCGTTCCGGTCAGGTAGGTGCGGAGCAGCTTGGCGCCACCGAGGCGTGCGGCGAAGATCGGAACTATTTGATCACTTGAAGGCTGGCGGCCATTTGCGCTTGCAATCAGCATGCTTGGAACGCTCAGTCGACTGGGCGGCCAGGACTACTTCTGGAACATGGTGGACGATTCACTCGCTACACGGCTCCAAGGACTCCTTTAATACCAAGTCCCCGGTTCCGCCCCTCACGAGACTCACGGCGGGCGCGTTCTTCCACCTCGCAGTGGTGCGGTTCGATCTGGCACGGCAACGGCTGCCCAAGCTCGAAGAATTCTTCGGTAGACTGCACATAAACGATCAGATGACCATCGCGGGAAACTGGCCCCCGCGCTACTTCGTGCCGACCGTAGTTGATGCCCTCCGGACAGCGGGTAGTTGGCGCGGCGGCGAGTCCGCTGGCCAACTCCTATTGAAGCATGCGCCCTGTCTTGATCCGAACGACCTGCGTACGGCGCTGTCAAACTGGGCGGATAACTCGCAGTGTCGATATGCATCCAAAATGCCTGAAATTGCCGTAGTGGTGTTCCAGGACGCGAACCACCTTGACGGGGCGCGTATCGGAGCCTTTCGGGAGTTCCTTATCGACGTCAAAGCGAAGATGCAGGAAGGACGAGAACCTGAAGAGTATAAAGAATACTCTGAATATCCAGCTTTGGCGGAGGTAGCGAATTCCTGGGGAAGCGCATAAGGCAAGTGCTGAAACGGGCGTACAAGCGACCGGAACGAGGAACGGGGGCATTCGACAGGACGGTGAGCTGCTCGGCTAACCGAGCTTTCATTAACATCCGGACCGCTCAAGAGTAATTTCTGCGCCAGCGCTCCTCGTCCCGTATGCAGTCTCCACAGAAAGCGTCGGCGTGAAAAATTGCAGAGGACAGGCTAGATCCTGATTGCGTAACGAGACAACCGAAACGATCACGATCGCGTTGGCTGCAGGCGAGTAGTGGCCTATGTTGACTCCTGCTCCGGTGATTCCGTCAGATAACGGTTCACCGTGGGGGTTGTTAGAGTTGAGAAGGTGCGTGCTACCGGACAAGAATGTCAGTGCTTCTGGCAATTGTAACTTCATCAGGACATTGTTCTCAGTGATGTCACCTGAATTTTTGTACAGCAGTCGCAGCTGGAAGCCCGTCGCCGGCAGGACATTCACCGAAGGTTGAAAACGCTGCCCATTGGCGCGCGCTTCCAAAGCGACCTCGAAGTCTGGACCCGCCTTCTGACTGGCCGGCGCCGCCGTTCCACTGCTCGTTAGCGGCAAGGAGACGGTGACTTGTTGTGACGGCTTGTCCGGACTGGCGTTGCTGGTCTGGCTAGACGGTGTTAGGGCAATGGTCACGGCAATCCCACTGAAAGTGAGGACAGCGCTCACCACGCCAGCGACTGAGCCAGTCCGAGTCCAGTGAATCGAGCGCCCATGCCACCACGACCTTCGTGGAACCCTGTCCAGGGGCGGATCAACTGCGGCGTTGTCTTCGGGGCCAGAGTCAGGCATGGGGTCAATGATGCCCGACGCGTGACCACACAGTGGGGTTCACGTGACATCGATCGGCCAGTTTGATCGAAGCCACACTGAGTCAACCCGGCACAATGCCCAAACGACGATGCCTGCTGTCGACGTTGTTGGGCAGAGCCCTGTTTGGTCAGCGTGGGTGTTGTCGCATCGAATCCACCCGTGCGCCGGCGATCAGCGAACGTGCTGGGCGTTCGCTGCTGCTGACCAGCAACCGGTCACCGGTGGACTGGTATCCGTTGTTCCCAAAACGCCGTCGCCCCCGAATCGCTGCTGGACCAGTTGATCAACACCAGCCACTAGGCGTTCATGAACGACCCCAACTGCCGCCCGAACGAGCAGCCCATCCAGGCACCCTCGATAACAAACTAGACAACTTTTGTCTGTACCTGTCCAAAAAACAGACAATTACGCATTGTAACGGGAGTGGACCTTAGGGGAGCTTATTACAACCCGAAAGACCAGGTCAGAGTGCTGGAACAGCTCCGCGAGAAGCTCCCCAGCCTCGATACGCCCGAACCGACGCCAGCTAAACATGACCGTCCTCGGCGTGCCCGGCAACTCGACCACGACAAGATCCAGGAGCTGATCGCTGGCTACCAGTCCGGTTCGACGGTGTACGAACTGGGTGATCGGTTCGGTATCGAACGGCGAACGGTCAGCAGCATCCTCCAGCGGCACGGGGTACCGATGCGCCGCCGTGGGCTCTCGCCTGAGCAGGTCGACGATGCCATCCACTTCTACAACCTCGGCTGGTCACTGGCGCGAGTCGGTCAACGCCTGGGTGTCGACCACGTCACCGTGCTGAACAAGCTGCGTGAACGCGGCGTGCCCACCCGGGACACCCACGGGCGTCCGCGCATCGAAGCAGGTGATCTTCGATGACCCGGCCCGCAGCTATGTCGACTCGGCCAGCTTCAGAAGGGGCTGCTGTCGTCAAGACCGTCACCGTGATCATGGGCGTCGTCGTCGGCCTGACCTTCCTGTTCGGCTTCGGCAACGTCCTCAACCTCGCGCTCCGTCTTGGCGTGCCGGTCTGGGTGGCTCCACTCGTCGCACCTGCTGTCGATCTCTCAATCCTCGGGCTGCTACTCGGCAGTCGGCACTTGGCCCTGGCCGGGGTGACACCGGTGCAACTGCAGCCAGCCCGCCGACTGCTGATCTTCGCCAGCGTGGTGACCCTGGCACTGAACGTGGCCGACCCGGTCGCAGCCGGTGAGTACGGCAAGGCTGCGTTCGACTCCGTGGGCCCGCTGCTGCTGATCGGCTGGGCAGAGGTCGGCCCAGATCTGCTGAGGGCGCTGACCACGGCAAGTCGACCGGCCGACGCAACGCCCGACGACGCGATGCCGATGCAGACTCCGTGCGCCGGCGAACCAACCGCTTTCGGACAGACGGCGCCGGAGTCGTCCAGGGAAGACGCGAAGCCCGGCTGCACTTCGGCCGGCACGCAGTGCAATCGGCCAGCTTCCAGGATGATTGACGACGATCTGCTTGAGCGGGCGAGGGAGGAGGACGCACGTCATTGGGATGCGCATCGCCGACCAATCTCCGCGAACACCCTCCGGAAGAAGCTCCGTATCGGCGCTGCCCGCTCCAGGCTGCTCGTGGCGATCATCCGGGCTGACTCGCAAGGACGACCAGCTTACGACCAGCTGCCGGTCCAGGCCGGAGTGTGAGGTCGGACGATCACCGCGGTTCGGCGCTCACCTCAACCCGATGGAGAGGTCGTGCTGAGCGAGCAGGTCTCGGAAGACACCAGAATCACGACGCTGATCAGGAACCCCCGAATGCCCGTTTCAGGGGCAGCGGTGATCGGCGAGTAGTAACCCGCCGATCATCGCGCACGGTACGGCGCCCAGGGCGAACCAGGCGATCATCGACCAGCGGAAATCGCGACGGTTGAGCCAGAACCGCGATCCGTTGCCGGGCAACTGGGTCAAGGTGAGCATCGGGACGGCAGTGCGGAGTCCGAACAGGACGGTGAACGCGGGCAGGAGCAGTAAGCAACCACCGAATCCCGCGACGGCCGACAGAAGTGCGAGGCCGATCGCCGAGTGGTTCGAAGTGTTCCGCGGCGACCCGGTCCATGGTGGCCAGTGTCGAGCCCGCGGCGAACGCCGCGAGGTAGGGGTTCTCGTGGGTCAGGTGGCAGCCCGCGTGGAGCATTACCGCGATCGCCAGCGGCCCCAGCGCTTGCAGTCGGGGTTCGGCGGTGAGCACCTTCAGTCGCCACGCGAGGGTGATCAGCACCAGGCCCGCGATCCCCAGCACGAGTCCGAGCACCAGTTCGATGCCGACGATGCCCAGGTTGGAGGAGTTGTGGGCGGCCGTGGCCAGGAAGATCAGCACGAACGGTAGCGCGAGGCCGTCGTTGAGCCCTGGGCTCGACGTTGAGCAGTCTGCGTAGCCGCAACGGCACATCGCTGCGGCCGGCGATGGCGGCGGCGAACACCGGGTCGGTCGGTGACAGGATCGCCCCGAGCAGCAAGGCGGTCGGCCAGTCCAGTCCGACCAGGAAATGCGCCGGGACCGCGATGCCCACCATCGTCAGCGGCATCCCCAAGCCGACCGCGCGACCGGCGAGCCGCCAGCCTCGCGCAGCGCGGGCACGCTTGCCCGCTGGCCGTCGGTGAACAGCACCATGAACAGGGCGATGTCGGTCAGTGCGGTGACCAGCGGATCATGCGGCGCGATCGTGACCAGGCCGAACCCTCCCTGCCCGATCAACGCGCCTGCCAGCAGGAACAGCAATGCCGTCGACAGGACGGTTCGAGCCGCGACGCCTGACAGCAACACGCTGAACAGCAGCACCACGCCGAACGCGAGTACCAGCGCCATCAAGTTCCGTCCCCAAGTCGGGTGACTCCGCTTCGGTGTCGAAGCGGAGCGCCGACCAGGCTTCCCGGCGCTCCGTGCTTAAAGATGTCGTAGATGCCGACCGGGGCAAACCGAATCGACGAAGCGGCCCGGTGCCGCTGGTCGCGTTCGCGGCGGTGGCCAATCCCGCGTCATTCGCGTTCTAGATGAAGGGGAGCCGGGTCACCTCCGGTGGTGCGCCGACGCGATGCGCTCCAGCGCGGTCACCGCAGCTGATATCCCGTCCTCCGCGCGCACCCGCTGGCCCAACTCCTGGGCGGTGTGTGCCATGTCCGGATCTGTGCGGGCGATCGTGATGGCGGTGGCGAGGCTGGAGGCCGTGAGGTGGCGTTGTGGCAGTGGCGTGGGCGCGACGCCGCGCTGGTGTGCCAGGCGGGCCCAGAACGGCTGGTCGGCGACGAAAGGGCAGACCACTTGCGGGCATCCCGCGGCGAACGCGACGCCCGCGGTGCCGGCTCCGCCGTGGTGGACCGCGGCGGCGACGCGCGGGAACAACTGCTGATAGTCGACCTCGTCTACGACGAGAACGTCATCGCCGTGCGCACTGCCGGCGAGTCCGCCCCATCCGGTGCCCATGACCAGGCGGGTTCCCGCTCGACGTGCGGCTTCCAGGACTGTGGCGGTGCTGCGAGCGGGGTCTTGGCCGGACATCGAGCCGAACCCGACGAACACCGGCGGGTCACCGGCACCGAGAAACTCCTCGACCCGCACGGGCAGCGATTCGTCCGACGGCGGCAGGACCCAGTATCCGGTGGTAAGCACAGAGTCGGGCCAGTCTGCTGGCGGGGGCAGCACCGCGGGACTGAACGCGTGCAGCACCGGACCCTGGCCGTTGTCCGATCGGCGCAAGGGATCGTGCCGTCCGCGCCGGCGCAGTAGCCCGAGGGTGTGCTCGCGCCATCGGTCGACGACCCGGCCGAACATCGCCGCCGGGGCCTTCATCCCGAGGAAGGTGGCACAATTGGCCGCTGCGGGCAGCCACGCCGGGACACCCACCCCCGGCCAGGGGAATTGCCGGGTTGGCACGTACATCGGGATCGGTAGTGCCAGGACCGCCGGGACGCCCAGCGCCTCGGCCACGTGTTGCCCGGCGATGATCTGGCCGTTGTGCACCACGACATCCGCACCCGCTCCCGCGCCGTGCGACGCGACAGCCCAGCAATCCTCCAGCACCTGGGTGAACATTCCCGGCATGGTCCGTGCCTGCTGGAGCCTGGCACGTATCCCGCCCTCGATCACGGCGCCCGCACCCGCCGGGTCGTCCATCAACCGCATCGGGCCGTCGTCCACTCCGGCGAACGGCACCCCGCGCTCGATGACGAACCCGCCGAACCGGTGCGGCGCGGTAAGCACCACCTCGTGCCCGGCGGCCAGCAGTCCCCGTGCCAGCGCCACGAACGGCTGGACATCGCCGCGCGTCCCCAACGTCAAGATCAGAACCTTCATCGGTGGATCTCCCTGCTCAGGTGAGGTCACGGCGGTCGAATGCCCAGACGGCCACCGCGAGCAGGACCGCGGTCATGGCGGCCAAGATGCTCGCGTCGGCCCACTGCACGCCGTTCTTCAACGGTTCAAACACCGAGGTAGTCGTGAAACGGCGCGCAGCTTGACTGCCCACCGGGCGTCGAGTTGCGCGCCGAACGTGCTGGCCGCATAGGCCAGCACGCCGATCACGGCGCTGGCGCCGGGTACCAGGCCGCGCCGGGCACCCGCCGCGCCGAGAACGAGGGCCAGTGCACCGAAGGTCATGGCGAGCAGTGCGGCGTTGAGGCATTGGCCGACGAACCCGCCAATCGACACGGTGTCGAGCTGAGCGCCTGATCGGGTGGGTGATCAGCACGTCGAGGTAGCCGGCTTCCTCGTCGCCCGCGATGGCGCGGGTGCCGGTGGTGATCCCGTACATCATGTTCAGCAGCGGGACCTGCAGCCCGAAGGCGGTGGACTGCAGGTAGCCCGCCGCCGAGGAGATGTCGTCGAGCCGGAAGGCATCCCGCAGTGCCTGGGGAAAGTTGGCCAGGACGTCGGCCATGGCGCCACCTGCGAGCTGGGGGATAGAAGCTCGCATACATCGCGGCCACGGTGTCGAAGGTGATCAGTCGGCCGTCTCGGATGATGCCGACCCGGTCGGCGACCCGTTCGACCTCGCTCATGATGTGCGAGGACATGAACACCGGCCGCCCTGGTTTCGGTCACCAGTTGCAGGAACGTCTGCTGCACCAAGGGATCCAGGCCCGAGGTCAGCTCGGGCTGGTGCATGAACGCCTGCACCAGCCCCACCTTCTGCTGGTTGCCTTTCGACAGCGTCTTGATCCGTGCACCGAGATCGAGGTCGAGGCGTTCGGTCAATCCTGCGATCCGTGTGCGGGCGATGCCGCCGCGCAGGTTCGGCAGGAAGGTCAGGCAGTCGTCGACGGTCTGGCGGGTGTCGACGACGAAGTCACCCGCCAGATACCCGATCCGCCGCTGCGGAGCGACCGCGTCGGATCGCGGGTCCGACCCGAGCACGCGGACCGTGCCTCCGGTGGGCCGGATCAGGTCGACCAGCAGCCGGATGGTGGTCGACTTGCCCGCACCGTTGGGGCCGAGGTAGCCGAATACCTCACCGCGGGCGATGTCGAGGGACAGACCGGCCAGGCCGCGGCGGCGCCCGGTCTTGGTGAGCTGGTCGAGCCGGATGACCGATTCCATGCCCCACACTGTACTGAATTTTCGCAAATCTCCAAACACTGCGAACTGTTAGGATCGTGTCAAGATAACCGAGGAGGGGCATGTCCGACACCACCGACGCGGCCGAGCAACTGGCGTTGATGCTGACACAGAGCGGCCTGCAGCGGATGACCGCACGCGTCCTCGCGGCGTTCCTGTTCGCCGAACAGGACACCGGCACCGCGGGCGAGATCGCCGAACGACTGGGCATCAGCCCCGGATCGGTGTCGACCGCCATCAAGTCCCTCATCAGCGTCGGACTGATCGAGCGAGTCCCGGCGCCCGGCAGCCGCCGCGAGCACTTCCGCGTGCCCGACGAAGGCTGGGCCACGTTGATGTCCACCCAGAACACGGTCGTGCAGATGATGCAAGACGCCGCAGACAAAGGCATCCAGGCCGCCGGCGAGGACAGCATCGCCGGTCGTCGGCTGGCCACCATGCGCGACTTCTACGCCCACGTCATGCGCGAACTGCCCGCCGTCATCGACCGCTGGCGCGCCACCAGAAACGTCGACACGTGATCCGTCCACGCGTACCGGGCTGAGCGGTCAACCAGGAAGCGGAGCTTCTCTACAGCTTGACGGTAACGCACGGTCACATTATCGGTCGGCGCGGTCGAAAACGCCACGGCGGCTGTGGACTGTCGACGGCACTTGATTGAGCGAGCGGGCTCGGGCGTCTCCGCCGGTCGCCGCTACAGTCTGGCCGCGGAAGAACACGGCGACCACGGCACGGGAACGACTGGCCGGACTGTTCGGCGATGCCGAACCGACCGGGTCGTTCAGCGCTGAACTGAGGTCGCCTGCATCGGGCCGGTGAACCTTCCGGTCCGCGCGCCGCAGGCGAAGAAGCTCATCGCGGTGGCGCGGTCGGCGATGTTCGGCCGGGGCGAGGAGACGCTGACGGACACCAGCGTCCGCGACACCGAGGATGGCAACTTCCACGGTCAGCAAGGGCTGCTCCGACCGACCTTTCCCTGGACAGCGCTGCGCGCGCGACTGACGTACGGGCGGACCCCCGCGATGGCTAGGCTGTCACTACGAGACGGCAGGCGGGCGGTTGTTCACCCAGCGCGTGACGTGCTCGCGGCGTGTGTGACCGCCTCGGGCAAAGTGGCGAACACGTGGCCACGGGCGAGAATCGGGGCCAGGGTGCCGACGGTGGCCAAGAGTCGGGTGTGTTCGGGTGTGGCACGTGTTTGGTGAGCAGCGCGTGCTCGGTGTCGCTGGTGATGCCGTCGGGCTCAACGACTCCGGCACCGCTCGAGCGGTCTTCGCCATCCGCGCCACGACCAGGCACCGCGACGGCCGGCCCCGCTTCGACGGCCGTGATGAGGTCGAAAGCCATTGTGCAGACGGCGGTCATCACGAACACGACAGCGTCGGCGCGAGTGGAGCGGAGGACGGCCCGGACGGTGTGACGCTCCACCATGCGGTAAGCGACGACCAGCAGGACCCCGGCCAGCGCGACCAGCGGGATCCTGCCCACCAGCTCGGATGCGGCGTAGATGACCGCCAGCAGGAGCGCGTGGGTCAGCGCGGCGACCCTGGTCTGTGCTCCGGATCGGGCGTTGACCGCCGTGCGGGCGATCGCGCCGGTGGCCGGGAGGCCGCCGCACAGTCCCGACGCGATAACGACGGGCAGGCAGCACTGCCTTCGGCTCAGCGATCTCGTCGTCGATGGGCCGCGCGCAGGGCGACAACGGCTAGCGCGAACACGACGATGAGGACAATGACGGGAACGAGGTGCGGCATGATTCCGTCCTTTCACGGCCGGGTAGTGAGTAGTTTCGGGGGCCAGGCCGAAGCTGGCACAAGGTGGTTCAGCGGGTGCCCGGTCAGGCGAGTACGAAGTAGCGCAGCCACAGGTACGGGGCCGCAACCAGGATTGTGACGACAGTGACGACGGCGCCTTTCTTGGTGAATTCCCAGAAGGAGATCCGCGAGCCGGCTCGGGCGGCGATGCCGAGCATGACGACGTTGGCGCTGGCGCCGACAGCCGTCATGTTGCCGCCGAAGTCCGCGCCGAGCGCGAGCGACCACCACAACGCCTCCGAATGTGTCGGGTCGGGGATGTCGTTGGTCAACGCGAGTACCAGCGGGCTCATCGTCGCCACATAAGGGATGTTGTCGATGACGCCGGACAACAACGCCGATACCCCGAGGATCAGCATCACCGCGAGCAGTGCGTTGCCGCCGGTGGCGTCGGCGGCGAGTTTCGCCAGTTCGCCGATGACCCCGGTTTTGACCAGCGCGCCGATCATCACGAACAGACCGGCGAAGAACAGCAGCGTCTCCCATTCAACGCTGGCCAGATAGTGCTTGGGTTGCGCTTTCGAGATCAACACCAGCACTCCGGCGCCGAGCAACGCGACCACCGACGGTTCGATGTGGATGACCGAATGCGCGACAAACGCGACGAAGACCGCGAGCAACACCAGGCCGCTCTTGAGGAGCAAGCGCGGATTCTGAATGGCCTCGCGCTCGTTGAGTGCCATCACGTCGGCGACCCGGTCGGGGTCGACGGTGAACGATCCGCGGAACAGGCGCGGCAGGATGACGACGAGCACGACGATTTCGATCGCCACGATCGGCGCCAGGTTGACCAGGAAATCGTTGAACGTGAGCCCGGCACGGCTGCCGATGATGATGTTCGGCGGGTCACCGATCAGCGTGGCCGCACCGCCGATGTTGGAGGCGAGGACCTCGGCGATGAGGAACGGGACGGGGTTGATGTCGAGGCGGTCGCAGACCAGCAACGTCACCGGCGCGATCAGCAGGATGGTGGTGACGTTGTCCAGCAACGCCGACGCGACCGCTGTGATCAGGACCAGCAGGATCATCACCCGCAGCGGTGAGCCCTTGGCACGTTTGGCCGCCCAGATGGCGACGTACTCGAAGACACCGGTCTTGCGCAGCACCCCGACGATGATCATCATGCCGAGCAGCAGGAAGATGACGTCCCAGTCGATCCCGGTGTCGTGGGAGTAGAACGCGTCTTCCGATCCGACGACGCCGAGGGCGAGCACGATCCCGGCCCCGGCCAGCGCGGCGACCATCTTCGGGATCTTCTCCGTCGCGATGAACAGGTACGCCACGACGAACACCGCGATCGCGGCGACTGTGCTCATCGCTCGCCCGGCCCATTCAGCGCGCGGAGCGTCAGCGCGGTAAGAGTGCGAGCTGCAGCAGCCTCGACGCGGAGATCACCCCGAGCAGCGTCTTGCCCTCCATGACCGCGACCAGCGGGCAGCGCAGCCGGGCCATGATCGCGGCGACCTCGATGATCGTGTCGTCGGCGTCGACCCGCGGCAGCTCGGCCGGTTCGTCGGGCAGGAGGCTGCGGACGGTCTTGCCCCCGAGCTTGTCCGCGACACGGTCGGCCATGGACTCGTCGAGCACCCGGGCCAGCGACGGGTCGTCTCGCACGTAACTCGGCACCAGGAACTGCACCACCTCCGACGCGGGAAGGATCGACTGCGGACAGCCCGTCCGGTCGGTCACCACGATGCCGGGGAGCCGATGCTCGGCCAGCAGCCGCGCGGCGTCCAGCGCATGGGAATCCAGATCTACGACCGGGAACTCCTCGGCCATCTCTCCTGCGTGCATCTGGCCAGGCTACGACGCGCCGGGCGGTCGTGCCGAGGGTCATTCCGTACTCCTGTCGTGTTGTTGATGCCCGTCACCACGATCGGGCCGTCCGGTGGGCAGGTTGTCGGGAGGTTCGAAACTCAGGGCTTTGGCCACCGGGACGTCGGTCGAGGAGTGCAGCACGATCGACAGCGCGATGGTCACCGCGACCAGGTCGAACACCTGCTGGCTCTCGGCGATGCCGGATTGCAGCGCCAGCAGCCCGTACACCACCGAGGCGAAACCCTTCGGGCCGAACCACGCGGCCGCATACCGCTCTCGTTTGCCCAGCGGCGTCCTGAGCAGGGAAAGCATCATGGCCGCGGGCCGGACCAGCACGATCGCCACCACGGCCAGGATCCACCCGCCGGGGGTGAGATGGGACAGCCGATCCGGGGTGATGAGGGCGCCGAACACGAGCAGCGCCGCGAACTTGGTGATCTCCGAGAGGAGGTCGCCCAGTGGTTCGAAATGCTCGGCGGCGGTGCGGTCGAGCGTCGCCAAGGTCGACCCGGCGGCGAACGCGGCCAGGTATGGATTGGCGTGGGTGAGGTGGCAGCCCGCGTACAGCATCACCGCGATCGCCAGCGGACCCAGCGCTTGCAACCGGGGTTCCGCGGTCAGCACCTTCAGCCGCCACGCCCAGCTCACCAGCGCGGGCACCGCGATGCCGAGAACCAGGCCGAGCAGCAGTTCGACGCCGATGTTCGCGAGCCCCGTCGAGGTGTGCGTGGCCGTGGCGAGGAAGATCAGCACGAACGGCAGGGCGAGCCCGTCGTTGAGGCCGGACTCGACGTTGAGCAGCCGCCGCAGGCGCAACGGCACGTCCGTCCGGCCGACGATCGCCGCGGCGAACACGGGATCGGTCGGCGACAGGATGGCGCCGAGCAGCAGCGCGACCGGCCAGTCGAGCCCGACCAGGAAATGCGCCGGGACCGCGATACCGACCATCGTCAGCGGCATGCCAAGACCCAGCGCCCGGCCGGACAGCTTCCAGCCTTCCTTCAACGCCGGAAGGCTCGCGCGCTGGCCGTCGGTGAACAACACGGTGAACAGGGCGATGTCGGCCAGCGCGGTGACCAGCGGATCGTGTGGGCCGATGCCGACCAGGCCGAAGCCGCCCTGCCCGATGAGCGCTCCGGCGAGCAGGAACAGCAGCGCGGTTGAGAGGACCGTGCGAGCGGCGACACCCGAGAGCGACACGCTGACCAGCAGAACCACGCCGAATGCGAGCACGAGCGCCATGAAAATTCGTCCTCAAGTCGGGTGACCCCACCTCGGTCCCGAGGCGGGGTGCCGACCAGACTTCCCGGCGCTCCACGCGTAAAGATGCCGCAAAGGGCGCGCGGGGGCAAACCGACCTCGGTCACGTTCTGCCAAGGTGATCCAGCGCTGGACGCTAAGGAAGCGTAAACAGGGCACGCGGCGGGTTGACACACAGGATCGACGGAGGTTCGGGCATTGAGTCAGGTGACAAACTCGCCGAAGGGCTCGGGGCTGATGAACAGCCGCCCCGTGCTGCTGTTCGCGTTCGCGTTCGCGGTGATGGCAGACCCGGTCTCGTCGGTGGCCTACGCGATCGAAGCCGCGCTGCGCGCCTTGCATGGCGACCTCGCGCTGCTCCTGCCCACGATGGGCCTGGTCGTGGCGATCGTCGTGCTGGTCATCGTCAACTACCACCAGCTCGTCGCCCGCTACCCCCAGGGCGGGGGCGCCGCGGCGGCGACCGGTGAAGCGTTCGGAGAAGGTGCCGCGTTCATCCCGATCGGTGCGCTCATCGTCGACTTCGTCCTTACCATCGCCATCAGCTCCGCCGCCGGGGCCTCCGCGATCATCGCGTTCGTCCCCGCACTGGCACCGTGGCGGGTCCTGATCGCGGTGCTCCTGGTCGTGGCGGTGGCAGGCGGCACCTGGTTCGGGCACCTCGGCCGGACCGTGTTCGCCGTGATGACCGTCGGGTTCATCCTGCTCGCGGTCGCCGTGCTCGTCTCCGGCCTGTTCGTCGAGCCTCACCCGGCTGTCGCCTCGTCGGCGGATCCCGGGCACTCCCCGGTGCTGGCCGTGGCACTGGCCTTCCCGGTGGCGATGGCGCTGGCGACCGGCATCGAGGCGCCGTCCTCGGCGATCGCGCAGCTCGGGCAGCTCGACGATCCTGGGCGTCGGCGTTTCGGCCGGGTCACGCTGTGGCTGACCCTCGGTGTGGTCGGCACCATCACCCTTGGCCTGACCGCACAGGCCGTGCGGCTCGGCATCGGCGTCCCGCACGATGACACCACCCAGATCGCCGAACTTGCCAGGGCAGCCACTTCCACCCCGGTCTTCGCCGCCTTCCAGCTCACTACCGCGCTCCTGCTGCTCTCCGCCGCCAGCTCGTCGTTCCAAGCGGGCCCAGGCCTGTTCAAGGCCCTGGCTCGCCAGCGTGACACCAACGGCGTCAGCACCGGCATCCTGCCCACCTGGCTAGGCCGCACCAACAGCCACCACACCCCGTACTGGGGGGTCGTGGTGTTCATGCTCGCCGCCGCGATCGTCACGGCCGCCGCCGGTGGGCGCGATCAGGAACTCGTCCTGTTCTACGCCGCGTCGGTGTTCGTCAGCTTCCTCGCCGGGCTTCTGGCCATGTCACGATTCTCTTTGCGAGAGAAGCGGTTCGGCTTTCTCGCCATCAACGTCATCGGCGCTGTCGCCGTCGGCTTCACCCTCGCGGTGAACCTCACCCGGGGCGACCCGATCATCTCCATCGCCGGAGCGCTGCTCATCTCCTTCGTGCTCTACCGGCTCTGGGTCCGCTCCGGCCGTCCACGAGGCATCCGCAACGTCGCCGCCGACGCCGAACACGAATAGCCGCGGTTTCACCGACGAACCGGCGATCGCAAGCTGATCGTCAGGTCCGACACGCGCTGAATGCGGGATGCTGGGCAGCGCGATTCCCACCCAGTCAAGGAAGCAAGCAGTGACAGAGGCACACACTCGTCGCTCGGCGAAAGCCAGTGGCGGCAACGGGACCGAAAGCAACGTCGTGCTCGCCGTCATCGACGGCCTCACCTTCGCGGTCGGAGTCTGGTTGGCGCTGTCGTCGTTCACGATCGACCTCGACCACGATTTCACCAATCCCTGGAACGACGGGCTGGTCGGTACTTGCCTGGCCGTATTGGGTGCCTCATCACTGATCTCGGGCGTCGGCCACGGCTGGTTTCCGGCCAGAATTCCGCTGGCTGCCTGGCTGATCACCACCCCCTTCGTCGTCGGCTACACGGACACCCCCATGGCGAGCGGAACGACGAACGACATCGTCACGGGCGCGATCGCGCTGTCACTCGGACTCAGCGGGGTCCTCGAACGCAAGCGCACCGGGCGACGTGTGTAACGCCGCCGTGCCAGAGGGAGGACAGTTGTTCGATATCGAGGCCGACCACCACCCGCACAACGCGGTCATCGCCGGATTCGACGGCTCGGAAGCCGCCTGGGAAGCAGTGCACTGGGCCGCTGGGGAAGCAGCAGGCGCAAGGCCGCCCTGTTGATCGCCCAGGTCTTCGACCAGCCTTGGCCCTCGGCCGTGACCGCGGCCCCCGCCGCACCCTGGGTCTTCGATACCCGACCGGAGCGCGAACTCGTACTGCCGGACGTTCGCGCGACAGCGGAAGCCCTGCGTCATGCCCAGCCCGACCTGGACGTCAGGGCGGTGCTGCGCGGGTGAAACCCACGCAGGCGACAATCGTGCCGGAACTGGCCAGGCTCGTCCGGTGCCCGCTGGTGGTGCTCCGCACCGATCATCCGGCTCAGCCTCACCCCGATGGCCGAAAGCGGCCAGTGGTGGTCGGCGTTGACCACCCCGAGGCGAGTGCCGAGGTGGTCGGGTTCGCTCTCGACTTCGCCCAACGACACCGCCTCCGGGTTCAGCTCGTCCACGCCTGGACCGACGTCGAGCTGGACAAGGCACTCTCCGAACTCGTGGCGAACACCGCTACTCCCGCGCACACCGTCTTCACTGACAAGTTACGCGAGTGGCAAACCCGCTACCCCGGGGTGCTCATTCAGTGCGAGTTCGTCCGCGAGCGTCCCGCCGACGCCCTGATCTCACGAGCCGTGGACTCCGCACTGGTCGTGGTGGGCAGCCACAGCCGTGGAGCACTTCACCGCGCGTTGTTCGGCTCAGTGAGCCGCACCGTCCTCACGCCGTTCACCCGGGCCGGTGGCGGTGCTTCCCGCGGGGTGAGACGGCGATGGCCACGACCACCAGCCAGGTCTCAAGCAGCCCACGGTTCTTGCCAGGCCTGCGAAGCGCGCCGTTCGGCGGCTGCGGCGGCCTGCTCGTGCCGGCGCATCTCGACGGCGGTCGGCGCCACGATCGCCGCCGCGCGCTCTCGGCTGGCTTCCGCATGCCTGGCCGCCACGAACGCACGAACCAGCGCGTCGATCCACGGCGGGGAATGACGCGTGTGCAGGCGGATCTCAGCACAAGCCGTGGCCGCGAGCGCCAGTTCGTCGTAGGCGATCGCATGCAACTCGGCGACCCTGGCCAGCTCCAGCTCCGCCAGACCTGCCGAATCGCCGCAGGCGGCCAGTTCTATCGCGCTTTCCCGGTGCTTCGCGGCGATGGCGCGAACACGCTCGGCGTTCGCCGAATGCCCGCGCGTGTCTTGGCCGCCCCCGTCGACAATGGACACTTCGGCAGTTACGGCAACGCTGGTCTTCACTACGTTCCACCTCTCCGGTTCCCATGCCCACAACGGTGCGACGCCGCGTCTGTCGCCGAGCGCGCGCAGCGGGATGGGCTCCAGTCCAGGTTGACATGAACCTGGACGGCCGGACCTGACGACCACCTTACGATCGCACCGTCGTGAGTCCGGAAAATCACAGTCAAGGCAAGTGTTGCCCTGTGCACCGTCACAACGGAGAACCGGCGGGAAAACCGGCAACCGGCCCTTCACCGTGACTGGCGTCGGCCCTGGAAACCGCGAAGCGACCTGTCACCCGCGCGAGGCGGCCGTGAGGCACACTGGAGACATGACCCGCACTACCGCCACCGACGTCGACGCCGTCACCGATGCCGTGCTGACCGCGTCGCGGCTGCTGGTAGCCGTCTCCGCCCGCTCGATTTCGGCCGCGGGCGACCTGATCACCCTGCCGCAGTTCCGGTTGCTGGTCATCCTGCACACCCGCGGGCCACTCAAGCACGCGGCACTGGCCGAACACCTCGCGGTCAACCCCTCGACGGCGACCCGCATGGTCGATCGGCTGATCGCCGTCGAGATGGTGCACCGCGAGCACAATCCCTCGTCACGGCGCGAAATCACGCTGGAACTCACACCGGAAGGCGCCCGCATGGTCCGGCAGGTCACCGCGCGCAGGCGAAAGGAAATCGCGAAGATCGTCTCCAAGATGCCGGAGAGCGCGCGAACCGGCATGGTCGAGGTCCTCGGCGCCTTCGCCGAAGCAGGCGGCGAGCCACCGGCGGAAACCACCCTCGAGGCCATCTGGTCCTGACGTCGCTGTCCGGTGGTGACCTACCCGGTTTCGCCTTGGGTATCCCGATACAAGTCAAGCCGGTAGTGCGCCAGCCGATGCAAGAGTTCCTCGAGCGCACCCGGCGGAGTCTGACCGTCGAGGTCGTGACGAGCGGCCTCCACCGTGCGGTCGACGACGCTGCGCGGAACGCGGCCGGCGAATTCCACCGACAACTGGTCGCTCACGTCTGTCGACATTGTCCCCGACCTCCGTCACCCGTTTTCGCGGTGTTCACAGCCCGCGTTGATACCAGGATGCACCATCTGGGCCGGGATGTACCTGACGAACTGCTTGCGAAACGCGCAGGATCACCTGGGTCGACGCCAGGCGAAGGTCAACGCGGGCCGACGTCGGCACGCTGCCGGTAGGTGAGTACCGCGCTCACACCGCCGAGCGCGAGCAGCAACGCTCCCATGACGAGGTCGTCGATCTTCGACACGCCCATCCCCGCCGGACGCAGGGCGAGCGCGGCGACGATCAGCCACAATCCCAGCGCCGCGTTGAGAAGGCTCAGCCACGGCATGTTCTTGGGCGCGACGATCCGCGCCAGCGCCGAGGCGACCACGATGATGGCGATCATCACGTCGTTCGTGGCGGCGAAACCGCTCGCGGCCACGCCGTGGTGCAAGACGAACGGCGCGAACCCGAGCCAGAGTGCGTCCAGGAAGACGAATGAACTCGGCAGGCTGGGGTTGACGCGACTGTCCGTGCCCGGCCCGATCCACAAGTAGCGTTCAGCTTGCTGATCAACCACGTGACCTCCTCTGCCGATCACCGACAGCTCGAACAGATTATTGCACAGAGCAACGATTGCCGCGCGGCCGCCGAGTAGTAGAAGGCAGAATTCACCGTCGCGGGTGCGGGCGTATTCCCGGCGGAATCCGGTTCGCGGGCCCGCGGCCGTCGCGAACGATCGGGCGCCGCGCCGCCGCGGCATGCCGCCGGACCGGCCGGGGCGGAGCCACCTCCGGCCGGTTGACCCAGCACTCGAACAGTAAGATCAGGACCGCGAGAACGATGGCGGCAAAGCCGATCACCGGCGAAGCCGAGCTGATGGTCACCACCGCGATCAGCGCCAACGGCCCGATCGCGAGAAAGCAGTACGGATCAGGCAACCCCATCAGCGGGCGTCTGCTCATCATCGTCATCATCTCCTTGGCGGGCCGACACCTCTTCGTCATGACCTCCGAGATCTCACCCTTGCATGATGCAATAATTGTTCACAACAGTGATGCGACATACAACACCCATCGGTGGTCTACACTGCGACCAGGTGTGCCGGGAAGCCTGGTCGGCAGCAACGAAGTCGACGGCGAAAACAGGTGACCGATGACGGCTGAAGTGAACATGGACCAGACAGGCGTCGGTGTCCGCGTCCTGCTGGTCGAGGACGACGAGCTCATCAGCCAGGCGTTGGGCTTGGCCCTCGCCGACGAGGGCTTCGACGTCCTGCCGGCCGCCACCGGCGAGCAGGGCCTCAAGCTGCTCGAGTCCGAAACCGTGGATCTCGTCCTGCTCGACCTGATGCTCCCCGGTATGGATGGGCTGGCCGTCTGCCGCACGCTCCGTGCGCGCGGCGACCTCCCGATCATCGTGATCACAGCTCGCACCGAGACCGCCGACGTGATCAACGGTCTCGAGGCGGGCGCTGACGACTACGTGACCAAACCGCTGATCGCGGGCGAGCTGGCCGCGCGGATCCGCGCGCTGTTACGCCGCAGCGCCCCGGCCCGGCGCGCCGAACTCCGCGTCGGCGGCCTGCGCATCAGCCCGCTGGAGGAAGCGGTCCGCCGCGACGGCAGGGAAATCCACCTGACCCGCACCGAGTTCCGCCTTCTGGTCGAACTGGCCTCCGCGGACGGGCAGGTGGTCACTCGCGAGCAGCTGCTGCAGCGGGTCTGGGGGCACGACTACTTCGGCGACACACGGCTGCTCGACGTCCATGTCCGCAGGCTCCGCCGCAAGATCGAGCCCGATCCCGACGATCCGGTCGTCGTGCTCACCGTCCGCGGCGTCGGTTACAAGACCAGCATGGACTCGTGAGCCTGGCCATGCGGCGGGGAATCCGGACGGGGCTGAGCAGGCTTTCACTGCGCTGGAGACTTTCGGCCGCTTTCGGCATGGGGCTGCTGCTGGTGGTGAGCGCCCTCGCGATCGCCACGTGGAACCTGTCCACGGGATACATGCTCGCCCAGCGGGAGCAGAGCGCCACCCAGCAGGCGGAAGTCAACGTCCGGCTGGTGGAGCGAGCCATCAACGCCCAGTCCAGCGGGCTCGACGAGCTGCTGACCGGCTTGGCGACCGGACCCGACTCGACGATCCTGCTCTACCGGCGGGGTCGGTGGCTCACCAGCGGTCGTCAAGTGGGCAGTGCGTCACTTCCGCCCGCGCTGCTGGATCTGGCACACCATGGCAGCCCTGCGCGGCAGCGACTCATCTCGGACGGAATACCGGTGCTCGCGGTCAGCCTTCCCGTCAATGCCGACGACGGCGTCTACATCGAACTCTATCCCCTGCTAGAACTCGATCGCACTTTCCGTTACCTGAGCACACTGCTGGTGACGGGAACCCTCTCGTGCGCGCTGCTCGGCGTGGTTCTGGGAGCCTGGGCGAGCCGCAGGGCCCTTCGCCCACTCACCGCGCTCACCGCCGCCGCTTCCCGGGTCGCCGCCGGCGACCTCGGCGCTCGGCTACCGCAGCAGGCGGACCCGGACCTGGCACCGCTGGCGACGACGTTCAACGCCACGGCCGAAGCTCTCGAACAGCGGGTGAAACGCGACGCCCGGTTCGCCACCGACGTCAGCCACGAACTCCGCTCACCGCTGACCACGATGGTCAACGTCGCCGAAGTCCTGGAGCGTCGCCAAGAAGCGCTGCCCGACCCGGCGAAACGCGCCTTGAGGCTGCTACTGGCGGAGGTGCGGCGATTCCGGCGCATGGTGGTCGACCTGCTCGAAATCTCGAGCGCCGACCAGCAGGCGGCGAACCATTCACTGGAAGTCGTCGACCTGGTGGAGCTGGTACGCAACATCGTGGCCAGCAGGAGGGCATCGGATCTCGAGGTGCAAAGCGACGGCCCACCGCCGCTCGTGGCCGCTGACCGGCGCCGGCTCGACCGCGTCGTGGACAACCTCCTGGACAACGCCGAACGCTACGGCGGTGGCGCCGTCAGGGCAGCCGTCCTGCGCGACGACGGGAAGGCGAGGATCGAGATCGACGACAACGGCCCCGGAGTTCCCCCGGACCTGCGCGACCAGGTGTTCGAACGGTTCGCTCGCGGCGCGTTCGCCGGACGGCGCGGCCCCGACACCGGGAGCGGCCTCGGCCTGGCCATCGTGGCCGATCACGTCAGACGTCATCACGGAACGGTCTGGGTGGAAGACCGCCCTGGCGGCGGCGCCCGCTTCGTCGTAGAGCTGCCGGAGGCAGGCTGATGAGAAGATGGATCGTGGCGAGTCTGCTCGCCTGCGCTCTGAGCGCAGCGGGATGCGGTGTGACCGCCGAGGACGAACCCGAGCCGCTGACCACACCTCCCGCCGCCACGTCGCCGACGATCACCCAGCGCACAGAACCCGTGGCCACCTGTGCGTCGCCGAGCACCTCGTCACCGGCAAAGCCGACGAAAACGTCAGACACTCGTCAGGTTCAACCTTCCTGTCTTCCCCCAGAATGAGTAACGGCCAGCACACCTAGCCAGGGAGAACCGTGACCGTGGACTTCTCGGGCTGCCCGTCCAAGGTGGTGCTGCACCGCTGATGCGCTACGCCCAGCACTGTCCCGTCGCCACTGCGACCGAGGTCCTCGGCGAACCCTGGACACTGCTGGTGGTTCGCGAACTGCTGTACGGAAATTCGCGGGTCAATCAGATCGCGCCGGGTGTGCCGGGCATGTCGGCCGCGCTGCTGACGTCAAGACTCCGGCGCCTTCGCGACGTGGGTTTGGTCACCGAGTCATCGCCGTCCTCCCGGCAAGCCCGCTACGAACTGACGCCCGCGGGCCGTGAACTCGAGCCGCTGGTCGAGCAGCTTGGCCGGTGGGGCAGGCGATGGTTGCCACCACCACGCGTCGGAGACCTCGACCCCGGCCTGCTCCTGCACGACATCTGCCGCGGAATCGACCAGCCCGCGTGGCCGGACCGGCCGACAGCGGTGCACGTGCGATTCACCGAAGTACCCCAGCCTCGCTGGTGGTGGCTGGTCTTATCGGGGGAAACGCGACAGCCACTCACCAAGACCCGAGATTGCCCACACCGGTTCGCATCAAGTGCACGCTCAGCGCGCTGGCCAACGTCTGGCTCGGGCACACCCAGTGGTTCGACGCACTGCGCGACCGGAACATCATCCTGGCCGGCAGTTCCGGCGACATCAGGGCGGCCATCGCCATGCTCGGCACGAACCGCTACCTCGCCACCCTGGATGCGGCGACGACGTAGCGCGCGAATCAGGGTCGCAGAGCTTGCTCGAGCTGCTCGGGCATGAGCCGTCGCTCGCCGACGTAGTAGAGCACGGCGCCCGGCGGAAGTTCGACATCCCGGCCGGGATTGACGGTCAGCACTCCGCCGACACGGGCGGCGAGCAGGATCACCCCGTGCCTGTCACCCAACGTCGCCTGGCAGAAGCCGAACCTGACCGAACCGAAGGCTTCGGGCAGCGTGACGGAATACGTGTTCGCCCCGCCCTGGGTCATGAGCTCGGCGTACATCTCGCTGATGCCCGGCGAGCTCAGCTCTTCGGTGACCATCCGAGGACTGTGCCATTGCACGCACCGGATGTTCTCATCGACATAACGCAGCAGAGGCGCTCTTTCCAGGTCCCGCAAGGTGACGACGACATGCGACCGTACACTCACGTGGTCGACGGTCACCGCCACGGCCAGCGCCTCGTTGTCGTCGCGGACATCGATCAGCACCGTCTTGGCCCGTTCCACCCCGGCGCGATACAAGACGTCACGCGCGGCGAGGTCGCCTCGGACGAACGTGACCGGCAGGTCCGGCATCGGGTGGGTGACAACCTCTTCCCACGCACAGAGGACCAAGGTGGAGGCACCGTCGGCGAGTAGCTGCTGGACCATGCGTTCCGTCCTCCCCGGCGTGTATCCCAGTAGCACCACGTGATCGGTCGAATCCACCTCACCGGAACCTCGCATTCGTCGTCCTCTCGCTTGCTCGACCGCGGTCACCATTTTGGTGAACAGCGTGGTGAGCGCGACAATGCCACCAATGATCACGTAGCCACCCACGACATGCCCGGCACCCGTCTCCGGAGCGAAGTCGCCGTACCCCACAGTCGCCGCGGTGACGACGAAATACCACCAGTAGTTTTCCGGCCGCACGAGCCCGCTTCCCGCGGGTTCGAACAAGGCCATCAACGGCCAGCTCGTCCCGAACACCACCACGATGACCGCCGCCGGGGTCAGCCAGGTGCGCAGCGCGGCAAGACGGGCGAGCAGCCGGGACAGCACGAACGGCATACCCCACCTCACCTTTTCTTCAGTGCCTCAGAACTCCGTGGAAGCACCGAACGTCGGCTCGCCTTGGATACGACGAAGGTGGACAGTCCGGGTGAGCCGGATACCCGGACGGATCAGCAGTTCGACGCTACCCACGAGAAAGAACCAGGTTCCCGCGGTGGTCGTCGCGCCGAAGAAGAACAGAATGCTGCCGACCACGAACCACATCGCGATCAGGATGTCGTTGACGATGCTGAGCGCCTCGTACCTTCGACGGATCACCAGTTCGTCATGCCCGAAGGTGAGGACCAGCGGCGACCGGGATTCCGGGGTGGCCGTCAAGACGCAGCACCGTCCAAAGCCTGATCGTCGGCGGAAGCCAGGCCGGCAAGGCAGAGATATCCGCGGGTATGCCGGCTTCGGCTGAGGATCCGCAGACCGGCGCCCCGGTCCTTGACCGCCTGACGGATCTCGACAAGAACGGCAAGCCCGGAAACACCGAAAAACGAGGTGCGGGTGAGATCGACCACCAAAGTCTTGCGTGACTCAGGAAGAAGCGCACTCAACAGGTCCGCCAGATCCGGAGCCGAAATCATGTCGATCTCACCGGTCACGGTGACCACAGCTCCTTTCGCGTCTTCTCGACACTGTGCGGAAGCCATGTCCGACAACACCCTCTCCGCGAAAATAACCGTCATTCCGACCAGCCCGCGTCAAACCACAGTGGCCCGTCGACGACCGCGCCGTTGGCACGGGCACGGCGATAGCGGATCAGGCGATGTCGCGACAGGCTGCCCAGCATGTCCTCCGCGGCCTCGGGTTCTATCCGACCAGAAAGCTCCCGGTGCGCACGCTCGACCGTGGCGGCGACAACGCCCAGTGGCACCTGCCCGCGAAATTCCACGAGCATCCTGCCTATCATCTGCTCCACCAAGCTCGAGGTCACGTGAACGGACATCGCCTCAGACCTCCTCCTTCACCTGGGCAGCGTCGAATCCGACACCGACCGTCACCAGCCAGGTTATCGGCCGACTTGACACGAATCGGCATTCGCGCCTTGCGAAAACCTTGCGATCGACGAGAGCGACGCGGTAAAGCCTGCCTGAACACCCAGTCAACCAGGCTTCAGTTCATCCCCTGGACAGCCTGGCGGACGCGCTCGTGTATGTCGTGTCACGTATACAAGCACTAGGCAACTGTTCCATACTGCAACATATGGTGTCAGCAAACGTTGGACCGCGACGGTCCCTCCCGCTCCCGGCCCGCCAGCCGATCGGCCGCTGGCTGCGGGAAAGCTCCACCGGGCTGGTCGCCCTCGCGATCACCATCGGCGCGGGCGCCGGACTCGGCGCGATCGCGTTCCGCTGGTTGATCGGCTCCTTCACCCAGCTGTTCTCGGGTCACGCCGACTACTCCGATGCCGGCGGCGACGCCCACCCCTGGCTACCCGCGCTGGGGCCGTGGTTCGTCCTGATCGCACCAGTGTTGGCCGGTCTGGTCTACGGACCACTCGTGGCCAGGTTCGCCCCGGAAGCACGCGGTCATGGGGTCCCCGAGGTGATGTACGCGGTGGCCGAACGTGGCGGCCGGATTCCAGCGCAGGTCACGGTCGTGAAAGCGATCGCGTCGGCGATGTGCATCGGCTCCGGCGGCTCAGTCGGCCGCGAAGGCCCGATCGTGCAGATCGGCTCGGCACTCGGCTCAACGCTGGGACGCCTCACCAGGCTGCCGGAGTCACGCCTGCGGGTGCTCGTCGCGTGCGGTGCCGCGGGCGGGATCGCGGCGACGTTCAACGCGCCGCTCGCCGGGCCGTTCTTCGCGATGGAGCTGATCCTGCGGGACTTCGCGATGGAGTCCTTCGGCGCGGTCGTGCTCTCCAGCGTCGCGGCCAGCGTCGTCGGGCGCGCGGTACTCGGCAGCGCCGCTTTCCTCAACCTGCCGCCGTTCACTCTGCGCAGCCCGGTCGAATATCTGCTGTTCGTCGCGCTCGGTGTGGTAGTCGGCGTGGTCGGCGTCCTGTTCACTCGGGTGCTCTACTGGATCGAAGACGCCTGCGACTGGGCCTGGCGCGGCCCCGAATGGCTCCGCCCCGCGGCCGGGGGCCTGCTACTGGGTGTCGTTCTGCTGGTGCTGCCCCAGATGTACGGCGTCGGCTACCCGGTGCTGGAGAACGCCGTCGAAGGCAAGTACGTGTTCTGGTTCCTGCTGGTCCTCCTCATCGGGAAGATGATCGCGACCAGCCTGACCATCGGCATCGGCGGCTCCGGCGGGGTGTTCGCGCCGTCGCTGTTCCTCGGGGCCATGGCGGGCACCGCGTTCGGGATCCTCGTGCACGCCTGGCTGCCCGGCATGACCGCGTCACCAGGAGTCTACGGGTTGATCGGGATGGGCGCGGCCTTCGCGGGGGCGGCCCGCGCACCCATCACCGCGGTGATCGTCCTGTTCGAACTCACCGGGCAGTACACGATCATCCTGCCGATGCTCACCGCGATCGTCATCGCCACGCTCACCAGCAAAGCACTGTCCCGGGACACCATCTACACCCTCAAACTCCGCCGTCGCGGTATCGACCTCGACAAGCCCAAGGGCTCGCCCCGCCTCGACGGGACGCGGGTGGGCACCGTGCTTGAGCCGTTGCCCGAACCGCTCGACGAACACACTACGCTCGACGACGCGGCCCGCTCGCTCGCGCGGTCCGACCACGGGATCCTGCCGGTCACCGGCGCCGACGGCCGCTACCACGGCTGCGTCACCGCCCGCGCCGTCGCCGAATCCCTCGACGACGAGCAGACGGCCACGCGCACGATCGCGGACCTCGCCGAGCTGCCACCGCTGGTGACCACAGGTTCCACCCTGAGCGCCGCGTTGTCCGCCCTCGTCGCGGACCAGGGCAACGGGCTTCCCGTTCTCGACCCCGGGACACACGCGCTCGTCGGCTGGATTACCCACCAGACCATCCTCACCACCCTGCAACCAGCGACCACGGCGAAGGTGGACTGAACATGGGCCTGCTCAACGAAAAGCCGCCGTTGTGGTTGCACCTGATCTTCCGTGCCCCTATCGCGCTCTACCGCGTCGGGCTGGGCAGGGTCATCGGGCACCGTCTTGTCCGCATCGTCCACATCGGACGCTCAAGCGGACGACGCCGCGAAACCGTCCTCGAGACGATCGCTACGATCCCTCGGCTCAAGAAGTCGTCGTGGTCTCGGGCCGGGGGTCGTCGAGCGACTGGTATCGAAACCTCGAAGCCGCCCCTGCCGACGAAGTCCGGATCGGTGCGCACACCTGGCACGCACCGGCACACCGCGTACTCGGTCTCGATGAAACTGTCCGGCTTCTGAGCAACTACCGAATTGCGCACCCACATCTGTGGAAACGGCTGTCCCCGCTCATCGGAGCACCGCGCGACCCCGACGAGCGAGCGTGGCGCGAGCTCGCGGAGCGACTGCGCGCGGTCGCGTTCAGCCCGAGGATCCCCTCGTCGTGACACCTCCATCGACTCCGCTGTCCTGGGGACACTGCGATGACGGCGTGGACGTTCAGACCAGTAGCCGATATCGCGATCCTCATCGCCGCGGTGCTGTACCTGCGACTTGCCAGCAGATCTCCGAAGTGGGCCTGGCGGCGCACAGCATGGTTCCTGCTCGGATTGTCCATCCTCGTGCTCGCACTCAACGGGGCGGTGGGCGTTTACGCTCCGGTGCTGTTCTCGATGCACATGGCGCAGCACCTGCTGCTGATCACGGTGATCCCGGCGCTGATCGTGCTTGGGCAACCGCTGGAACTGCTGCGCCGCGCGAGTTCCCCACGACGGCGACACACCCTGGCGGCCCTACGCGGTAGCCCGGCGGTCGCTGTGCTGACTCATCCGCTCGTCGCGCTGGCCGGGTACACGGCGGTCCTGGTCGGCACCCATCTGACGCCGTTCATGCAGGTGATGCTTCTCCATCCGTGGTTGCACCACGTCGAAACGCTTCTCTACCTCGGCAGCGGCTACCTGTTCCTGCTCCCCTTGCTGGCACACGAGCCACTGCGCTGGCGGGTTCCCTACCTGCTGCGCCTCGCGATCCTGCTCATCGGCATGGTCGTCGACACCGTCGTCGGCGTCACGCTCCTGATGACCACCACAGAACCGTTCCCCGCGTACGCGGCACAACATCGCGCGTGGGGTCCGTCCTTGCTCGACGACCTGCACTGGGGCGGCGCCGCCATGTGGGTGGGTGGTGACGCCCTGATGGCCGCCCTGGCCGTGCTCGTCATCAACCAGTGGCTGGGCGATGCCGTGCGAGGCAATGACCTCGGCCAGTTCTTGAACTCCGCTCGACGCACCACGTTGGCCCGCACGGGTCCGGGTGCCGCTGCGCAAAAGGCCATCGCCGTCAGCGACGACGTCGACGACGACCCAGCGGCCCTTGACGCCGACAACGAGATGCTCGTCGCCCTCGCCGAACGGCAGCCACGGTGACCGACCCAGGCCCCCGCGACAAGCTCCCCGAAGAACTCGCGGGCACCACTGACTTTGGAGCGCGGTAGGTGTGGACGGACGGTGTCACGCCGGACGTCCGCACGTGAACAGAGGTGGCTTCCCAGTCAGCAAAGCAGCGCGCGGCTGGGTGCCGCGATGTCGCCAAGCCGTCGGCGCAGGGTGTCCGCGAACTCCTCGGCGCGCCCAAGTTGCGTGCGCAGGTCAGTACAGCGCTGCTGCGCGACGTGTTCGAACTCGCGCAGGGTCGTGGTCAGCACCTGTCGTTCGGCGGTGTCGATCAGCGCGCCGCTGTCGAGACGGTCGGTGGCGGCGAGTAGTTCCTGCATCTGCTCAAGGGTGAACCCGAGGGGTTTCATCCGGCGGATGACCATCAGGCGCGCGACATCGACTTCGGTGTAGAGCCGGAAACCGCCTTGGCTGCGAGCCGAAGGCACGACCAGGCCCACGTCGTCGTAATGCCGGATGGTGCGCAGCGACAGTTCCGTGCGGGTGGCGACCTCGCCGATGTGCATGTGCTCGCCGGTCATGCCATTCTCATTCTCGTCGCGGAGAGCGGTGCCTCCGGTCACACGTCGTTTGCCCTGGACGATCTCTACTCTAACGTAAGGGTAAGGTTTGGCCGGTTGCTGCGATCGCGGCCGCCCCTGGGCGACGGAGCCAGTACCGGTTTCAGTACCCACCTTGTCAGACACGAGCCACCGCTGGCGTGTTCACCTCCGGCTCTGAGCATCCGCAGGTCCACCCGCCGCCCCGGAGAGGGACGGCCCGAGCACGACAGGCTTGTTCTTGACCACCTCACCGAGTTCCCCGTCCATCCGCCTCCGGCTGACTCGCCCCACGTGGCCGGCCCCGAAGACGCTGCGCACCGAGGTCCTCGCCGGGCTGGTGGTCGCGCTCGCGCTGATACCCGAGGCGATCTCGTTCTCCATCATCGCCGGAGTCGATCCCAGCGTCGGGCTGTTCGCCTCGTTCACGATGGCCGTGGTCATCTCCATCGTCGGTGGCCGCCCGGCGATGATTTCCGCGGCCACCGGAGCTATCGCCCTGGTCGTCGCACCGCTTGCCCGCGAGCACGGGTTCGGCTACCTGATCGCCACGGTCATCCTCGGCGGCCTGATCCAGATCGTGCTCGGCTCGCTCGGCGTCGCGAAGCTGATGCGCTTCGTCCCGCGCAGCGTCATGGTCGGCTTCGTCAACGCCCTCGCCATCCTCATCTTCATCGCCCAGTTGCCCCAGCTGATCGACGTGCCATGGGCGGTCTACCCGCTGCTGGCAGGCGGCCTGCTGCTGATGGTGTTCTTCCCGAAACTCACCAAGATCGTCCCCGCGCCGCTGGTGTCCATCGTGGCGCTGACCGCGCTGACCATCGGCGCCGGGATCGCCGTGCCCACCGTCGGCGACCAGGGCACACTCCCGTCGTCCCTGCCCGTGCCAGGAATTCCGGACGTGCCGTTCACCGGGGCGACGCTGACCCTGATCGCTCCCTATGCGCTCGCGTTCGCGCTGGTCGGCCTGATGGAATCGTTGATGACCGCCAAACTCGTCGACGACATCACCGATACCCACTCGAACAAGACCCGCGAGTCCATCGGCCAGGGCATCGCCAACATCGTCACCGGGTTCTTCGGCGGCATGGGCGGCTGCGCCATGATCGGCCAAACCATGATCAACGTGAAGACCTCCGGCGCCCGTACCCGCCTGTCGACCTTCCTCGCCGGAACGTTCCTGATGATCCTGTGCATCGCGTTCGGCCCGCTGGTGTCCGACATTCCGATGGCCGCGCTGGTCGCGGTGATGATGTTGGTGGCATTCGGCACCTTCGACTGGCACTCCATCGCCCCCGCGACCCTCAAACGGATGCCCACCGGGGAGATCAGCGTCATGGTCATCACCGTCGCCGTCGTCGTGGCGACCGACAACCTCGCGATCGGCGTCGTGGTCGGCACCATCACCGCGATGGTCATCTTCGCCCGCCGCGTCGCGCACCTGGTCAACGTGAGCGCGTTGCTCGACCCCGACGGCGAACAGGTCGTCTACACCGTGACCGGCGAACTGTTCTTCGCCTCCAGCAACGACCTCGTCTACCAATTCGACTACACGAACGACCCAGGGCGGGTCGTGATCGACCTGACCGCCGCGCACATCTGGGACGCCTCCTCGGTCGCCGCGCTCGACGCCATCACCACCAGATACGAACGCCGCGGCAAGTCCGTGGATATCATCGGCTTGAACATTCCCAGCGCGACGATGCACGGCAAGCTTTCCGGCGAACTCACCGGGGGTCACTGACTTTCTCCCCGGACCAGGCGAGCGATGGCGGGACCGGTGTTTCCGCCGACCGAGGCCATGATGGTCATCGCACGTCGCAGCCGGATCGGTGCTTCGTCGCACGATCTTCGCAGTCGCTGACCTTCTTGATCGGTCAGCCGTCGCGCTCGAACTGCTGCGCCCACACTCGTCCGCCCAGGATCACCAGGCCCGAATGGCGACCTGTGTGTCGCCAACCCTGCCAACGTTCACGGACACAGCACTACTAGCCGCGCGCGTTTCCAGGCGTGCGTACCTCCACGATCGGGAGCAGGTTGCGCAGGGCCGCGTTCTCACCCGGATCGAGCACGGAGTGCTGCACGCACGCTGGGACCAGTTGTCCTGTCTCGGGATGTGCCATGGAGTAGGAGCAGGCCTGTAGCCGTTCCTGGGCAGCTCGGATCGCGGGATCGCTGCTGATGCGGCCTTGCTGCATGAGCTGCCACGCCGGGCGGACCTGTTCGGCGTCGATGAAACTGTGCATCACGAAGGTCATGGGCCTGATCCGGTGACGGAGCATGGCTGTGAGCCCACCTGCCCGGCGCAGCAGCGTGCTGACCCAGCGCGTGGCGACCACGGCTATACCGGGATGCCGCAGTAGCACGCGCAGCAGCCGCAGCACCACCATCGGCACCGGGGCGCCGGTGAACTGCATTCCCCCGAGGTGGCGGTAGAAGGCGTCGCGGGCGGCTAGATCGGCGGGTGACTCGTCGTCGATGAGCGGCACCCAGCGTGGGCCGAGCAAGAAGCCGAACGCGGTGCGGTTGCAACGTTCGTCGCCGAACTGCACAGCGCGCCACGGCAACCGGCAGCCCACACCGGCCTCCAGTTCTCGCCATACCTCGTCCGCGCCGAGGTCGCGGAAGTCCTCGTTCCAGCGGCGGTCGTCGCCGATGAAGGCGGCGGGTTGGAAGGAGAACATGGAGAATCCCATGTCCTTGCAGTCTCTGATGACGTCCGCGACCTGGCAGATGTTGGCGGGGGTGACCGTCATGTTGTGGGCGAGGTAGTTGCGGATGCCGTGTTCACGGCGCAGGCGGACGAAGTGATCACAGAACTGCTGACGATAGGGGTTGAGCTCCGCCTCGGTGCGCGGGCGCGGAATACCGCGTCGGCCGCGCATCAGGGAATCGAAGTGCGCCGCGAACGACAGACGGCGCAACCGGGGCTGCCCGTCCTCGCCGATCGCCAGTGCCCGCAGGTACTCGTAGTCGACATCGCCGTGGGTCATGCTCATCGGTTCGCGGCCGTAGCGGCGCATGATCAGCAAGGATTCGGCGTGGTCCTCGGGTGAGAGCAGGGTGACTTCGCCGCCGATGAGCTGGGCGTGCGCGCGAGGTCCGCGAACCTGCCGCAGGTAGGCCATCTGCTGCTCAATCTGCGCGGCGGTGTGTGCGCCGTCGACGCGGACCTTGTTGGCGTCGCGCGAGTGATAGCACGGACTGCAGGTCAGGTTGCACTTCGGGAAGACCCCGTGCGTACCCTCGCAGCCGATCGCGTGCCGGCCGAGAGTCTGCGCCGGGGTACGAACGGATTCGGGCAGTTCCACCCAGCGCCGGGACAGCGCGTCGGCCGCCTCGGGATTCACCGCGCGGGTGGCGATCTCCCATCCCCTCAACGTTTCCATCAATCGCCGGGCCAGTGTGGTGAGTCGCCGGATGTGACGACGTGCTGTGGTGGCCACGATCAGCTCCTTCGTCCGGATGAGTGCTCGATCAGTGCCGGCTCCAGGTGGCTGGTGTCGGACGGGGCGCCGTGTTCAGCGGGGACGGTCCATAGTGCGTGCGGGCCCAACCGGTAGGTCATGGCCGCACCGACCCCTGGCAGCTCTGCTCCCGGTCGCACGGTGGTCGTCAATTCCCTTCCGTCTGCGGCGCGCAGCCGCACCCGAATGGCGCTGCCGAGGTCATGCACAGCGGTCACGGTCGCGGTGCGATCGCCGTGGGGATCGTGCTGGACAGCGGTGTCCCGCACGACGAGCAGCACGTCACCGCGTGGCGCGCCGGGTGGCACCGGGACCGCGCCCAGCGAGCCGGTGAACACCCCGTCGTCGTTGCGGCCGGGCACCAGCAGTGCAGGGCCCATAAACCTCGCCACCGTCGCTGACACAGGACGTAAGTGCAGGTCAGCCGCCGTTCCGGCCTGCGCGATGCGCCCGTCGAGCAGCAGCGCGGTGCGATCGGCGATCTCGGCCGCTTCCAGCTGGTCGTGCGTGACGAACACCGTGGTGATGCGCAGGTCGCGCTGGATCCGGCGGATGAGGTCACGCATCCGGGTCCGGATGGCGGGATCGAGCGCTGAGAGCGGCTCGTCGAGCAGCAGCATCCTCGGCGCGGGTGCCAGGGCCCTGGCCAAGGCGACCCGCTGGGCTTGCCCGCCCGACAGTTCGGCGGGGCGGCGCGCACCGGCATCGGCGAGGTCGACCAGCTCCAGCAGTTCCGCCGCGCGGCGCCGCGCTGCACTCGTCCCGATACCACGCCGCCGAAGTCCGAAGGCGACGTTGTCGGCGACGTTCAGGTGCGGAAACAGCAGCGGCTGCTGGAACACGACACCAGCGTCGCGGCGCTCAGCCGCCACACCGGTGATGTCGATCCCGTCAAGCAGCACGGTGCCCTCCGCGGACCGCAGCCCGGCGAGAATCGACAGCAACGTCGATTTGCCGCACCCGGACGGACCGAGCAACGCGGTGGCGGTGCCGGCCGGAAGGTCCAGGTCGAGGCCCGACAAAGTAGGTGCGACCGCGCCCGGGTAGCGCTGATGAATACCTCTCAGCTCGAGGTGTACCGCGGTCATCAGACGGGCCTGGCTCGGCGGGAGAGGGCACCGGCGACGACGAGCAGTGCGACCGGCGGGATCAGTCCGGCGAGGGCCAGTGCCGAGGTTGCGGCGGTGGTGCCGGTGCCGGCCGCGGAGGCGAACAGCAGCATCGGCCAGGTGGTGACGCTGCCACCACCGATGATCACGGTCATGAGGTACTCGCTCCAGGAAATGAGGAAGGCGAAGCCGAACGCGGCCGCCACGGCGGGGCGGATCGCGGGCAGGGTGGTGTGTCGGATGGCGCTGATCGGGCCGGCGCCGAGCGTGCGTGCCTGAGCCTCCAGCCGGGGATCCAGTCCCGCGTGGGCGGCACGTAGCAACAGCGTCGTGTACGGCACCGCAGGAATGAGGTGCGCGAGCACCACCCCCACCGGCTGGTCGGCCAGTCCCGCGCGGATGAACACCACCTGAACCCCCATCGCCGAGGCGAACGGAGGTATCAGCAGCGGTGCGATGACGAGCAGCTCGATCAGCACGCGGCCGCGAACCCGGTACCACGCCAACGCTCGCCCGGCGGCCAGACCCGCCGCTGTCGCGAACGCGGCGACGACCATCGCGATCACCGCTGAGGTCAGCAACGCCCGCACAGTCTCCGGCGTTGCGGCGAGGTCGGACCACACCGTCGTTGTCCATGCCTGTGGCAGCAGGTCCGGGTAACGCCAGGTCCGGGTAAACGACCAGATGAGCAGAGGAAGCAAGGGAGCTCCCACCCAGACCGCGACGACCGTCAGCGCGAGCCGCCGAACACCGGCGTGTCTGGCGCTCACGGCTGTGGTCACCACGAGGTCCTCGTCGCCAGAATCCGGGCGGCGACCCCGTAGCCGACGGTGGCGAGTGCACCGACGACGCTGATGAGCACGGCGACGGCGAGTCCGGCCGGGCGGGCGTCGAGCTCGACGGCGGAGAACCCGCGATACGCCAGAACCGGCAAGGCCTCGGGGTAGCTGCGCCCGAGCAGCGCCGGGACCTCGTAGGCGCCGAACGTGAACGCGAACACCAGCATGCCCGCGGCGAGCAGCGCCGGGGCGAGCAAAGGCAGCGTCACATGACGTAGCCGCGCGCCCGGCCCCGCGGCCAGGGTGCGGGCCATCGTTTCGTACTCCCGGATCCGCGGGCCGAGTGCGCTCAGCGCCACGACGGCGACGAACGGGGTCTCTTTCCACGCGTAGGTGAGGATGATCCCGAGGGCGTGCGGGTCTTGCACCAGGGCGGGGAAGTCGGCGGGGGTGCCGGCGAGGCCGGCCACGTTCGCCAGGCGGGACAACAGTCCGGAGTCCGCGAGCGCCAGGCTGAACGCGATGGCGCCGACCAGGTGGGGAACCGGCAGAGCCGCCTGCAGCAGTGCGAGGCCACGGCTGACCGCGGCGCTGCTGCGGAGCGTCAGCGCCGCTGCCGTCCCGAGGGCGAGAGCGAGCAGTGTGCTCGCCGCGGCGATCCACAGGCTGGTGAGCACACTGCTCACAAATTCTGGATCTCGCAGGACCGTGGTGTAACTGGAGAGGCTGAGCGTGCCGTCGCCCGTCACAGGGGCTGCTCCCAGGCTTTGCGCCACAGCCAGCGCCAGGCCCCCGCCGAACAAGCCGAGGACGACGACCAGCGCCGGTGTCAACAACGCGACGGCGACCCGTGCGCGGCCAGTGCCGCGCACGTTGCTGGTGTGTCCGGCGATGGGGGCGGGCACGGTCACCGCGGCAGCACTTCCTGGCGCCATCCGTCATCCAGCGGCGTCGTCCAGTTGGCCTGCAGCTCCGGCAGGGAATGTCGGGACAGCTCCGCGAACGGCGGCACGTGCGCTGAGCGTGGCAGGTCGGCGAACTTCTGCTGCCAGGACGCGTCGGTACGGGTGAGGTCGATGGCCGGGTAGACACCCCACGGGGTGGGTTGCGCTTTGGCCAGTTGCTGCTCGGGGGACAGTTCCAGGTTCGCCACCGCGATCGCGGCCGCCTTGTTCGCGGCGTTGGCGGGGATGGCGAGGTAGGCGGTGTTGCCGATCGAGCCGTCGTCGAGGGTGTAGGCCTTCGTCGTGGCCGGGTACGTGCCGTTGGCAACGAGTGCGTCGATCTCTGCCGGACCGTAGGTCATGGTGAAATCCACCTCGCCGTTGCCATAGAGCGTGTTGAGCTGAGCCGACGAGGTCGGGTAAGTGGTGCCCGAGCGCCACAGGCTCGGTGCGATGCCGCGCAGCGCCGACCACAGTGCGGGGCTGAGTCGCTGGTAGGCGTCGTGGTCGTAGCCGGTGGGGATCGTGGTGTAGCCACCGGAGGTCGCGTAGAACACCTGGCGGGTGAACACCGAGCCGGTGAAGTCGGGTGGGGCGGGGTAGGTGAAGCGGCCGGGGTGGGCGCGGATCCAGTCGAGCAGCGCGGGCACCGTGCGCGGCGGCTGGGAGACTCTCGCGGAGTCGTAGACGAACGCGAACTGGGCGCGTGACCAGGGCGCCTCGCACTTGTTGACCGGGGTGCCGAAGTCGTTGGCTATCTCGGGATCGGCCCAGTTGACGTAGCGGCCGTTGGGCAGCAGGTCGGTCCATCCGCAGTCCCACAACGCGGCCTGCTTGCCGGTTCGGAAGTTCTCACCGTTGACCCACACCAGGTCCACCCCGCCGCCGCTGGTTTTACCGGCCTGTTTGTCGCCGAGGAGTTTCTGCATCGCGGTGGTGGTGGCGTCGACCGGAACCCGGTGGACGGTGATTCCCAGGCCGCGGGCCTTCACCGCGAGTACCTCGTCGATATAGCGGTTGGCGCCCTGGTCTCCACCATAGGCGTAGAGGTTGACGGTCTGTCCCTTCGCCTGGTCGAGCACCTGCTCAAAGGTGGTGAACTGAGCGGTGGCCGTCGGCGACGTGCCGGGAGCGGAACACGCGGCGGCCAGGACCGCCAGTCCCGCGATCGCGGCTGCTGTCCGTCGTCCCCGCATGGCATCAGCTCTCTCGTCGGTGGATCATCGGCGCTGAGGTGGTTCTTCTCGGAAAGGGAACACGGTGAGGGGCTCCGGGACTTCCCGCAGGGAGTTCAGTCGTGAATGACCACTGGACGCCCGATCGATACTCAGGAGCGAGGTTCCATGCCACAGGCCAGGTCCGATCACCGGGGCGACAGCTCCGCGATGATCTCCATACTGCGGTCACCGTGGCCCCGGCTGGTCCTGTTCGCGCTGGTGCTGGGGTTGTGCGGGTGGTTCGCCCTCACCAGGGGAAGCAACACCCTCGCGCTGGCGCAGGACTGGACGGCAGACCTCGGCGCGGGCGGGATCGTCGTGTTCGTGCTGCTCTACGCAGTGGCGACGATGCTGCTACTGCCCGCGACGGTGCTGTCGGCGGCGGCAGGCGTGCTGTACGGACCCCTGGTGGGTATCGCCGTGGTGTGGGTGGGTGCGGTGCTCGGCGCCTGCGGGTCGTTCGGACTCGGGCGGGTGCTGTCCCGCTCGGCCGTCGAGCAACTGGCTGGACGCCGCATCGACCGGCTCAACGGGTTCCTCACCGAGCGTGGGACCGTCGCGATGCTGCTGGTCCGGCTCGTCCCGCTGTTCCCGTTCGCGCTGGTCAACTACGGATCCGCCGTCACCGCCATCACCTTCCGGCGCTACCTGATCGGCACCGGAATCGGCATCCTGCCGGGCACCGCCGCGTATGTGACGCTCGGCGGCAGCCTCAACGATCCCACCTCACCGGCGTTCATCCTCTCCGCCGCAGCGCTGCTGGTGCTCGCCCTCGGCGGAGCCGCCGTGGCGAAAAGAATGTCCCGGCGCCACCCGACGTCGCAAGGACGTGACTGATGCTGGACGCGCGCATCCGACCGCTGCTGGGTCCCTCCCTCGATCGGGCCGCGACGTGGCTCGACGTGCGCTGGGTGACGCCGAATCGGCTGACTCTGGCAGGTCTGGTCGTCGGCCTCGGGTCCGCGACGGCGGCCGGTGCTCGGTGGTGGGCAGTGGCCTTGACGCTGTGGCTGCTCTCGAGGCTTCTCGACGGGCTTGACGGGCCGCTGGCGCGCCGCCGCGGCGGCGGTGACCCCTTCGGTGGGTTCGCCGACATCGTGGCCGACTTCCTGGTCTACGGCGCGTTCATCGTCGGGATGGCGATCGGCACCGGCGCGTGGATCCCGTTCCTGGTGGTCCTGCTGGCCTACTACGTCAACGGCGCCGCGTTCCTCGCGTTCTCCTCGATCGCCGAGCGTGAGAGCAGGCAGATCGACGACGGGCGGTCACTGTCGTTTCTCGGGGGCCTCACCGAAGGCACCGAAACCGTGTTGGCCTGCTCACTGTTCTGCCTGCTGCCGCAGTACGCCGCGCCGATGGCCTGGGTCTGGGCCGCCGCGGTGACGGTCACGGCCCTGCAGCGGGTGGTGCTGGCCCGGCGAACGCTCACCGGAGGGGCGGTGCAGCCGTGACGGTGAGTCGTCGGTCCGGTCCACCGGCGGTCGTGATCATGGCCAAGGCGCCGAGAGACGGTCTGGTGAAGACGCGGCTGCAGCCGTTGCTCGGCCGGTCCGGGAGCACCCGGCTTCAACCGAGCCATGCTCACACAGAGCGTCGCCGTGGCACGGGAGCCCGCCCCCGGCATGGATGTTCGTGGCCGTGCATCCCGCCGAGGCGCGGCGCCGATGAACCTCTCCGTCGCGCTGCTCGGGGCCGGAGGCGATGATCGTCTTGCGCAACCTCGCCTCGGAGTGGAGGCGCTGCGCAGCCCAGAGCCCGGGTTCTTCGGGCTGGGCGGTAAGTCCTATGGCCGGTTGACCACGTTCCTGCTCCGAGTCGGCTACGAGCAGGTCGGCGAGGTGGTCGACGCCTACACCTCTGCTGCAGCGACGTGACTACCCATCGATCCGATCCAGGAACGTCACGCGCGGGGGTTGTCCGGCGCGGACAACAATGCGGTGCCGAAGTCCCGCAACCGTTCGACAGCGTCGGCGGCCGGCTGTTCACGCCGCCCGAGGGCGGCCTTGATCTCCCGGTACGTCTCGGCTTTCAAGCCACACCGTCGGCAGTCTTCCAGGTGTAAGGCGGCCCTGGCCGCGATGTGGTCATCGACGGCACCGTCCAGGTAGGACTGGAGGGTGCGGGCGACCTGCATGCAATTGAGCGGGCGCAGTGCGTGCCCAGATCTGCGGAACCACGTCATGATTCACCTCGTGTGGGTACGAGCCGTTCAGCCACCAGATGCCGCCTGATCTTGCCTCTGGCCCGGTGCAGACGGCTCATCACGGTGCCGACAGGGATATCGAGCATGGCCGCGGCTTCGGCGTAGGCCAGCCCGCCGATGTCCACCAGCGCGACAACCCGCCGGTACTTCTCAGGCAGCGTCGCGAACGCCCGCTCGACGGCCACATCGAACGCGGACTCCAGCACGATCTGCTCCGGGCTGCTCACGGCTGGTGCGAATCGGCCGTCGATGCGCTCAGGCGAGGTGTCGGGATCGTCGAGCAACTGGGGTCGCTGACGCCGGTGGCGGTTGTGTTCGGCGTTGCGCAGAATGGTCAGCAGCCACGCTCGGGGGTGGCGGCCGTCGAACCCGTGGATCGCCCGGTAGGCACGCAGCAACGTGTCCTGTACCAGGTCCTCGGCGTCCGCAGGTTGGCTGGTCAGAGACCGGGCCACGCGGTAGAGCACCTCGACCTCCGGGACGACGTAGGCCGCGAACGCCTCACGGCGTGTGTCGAGCTCGGCCACCCGGTCCTCCATCCTGATGAAACCCCGGTCACCTGTGCAGGCATTCCCGGAATCCGTGCGCCCGGTCACCGGGTTTCCACCCCATGGAGTGGCGAGCACATCGCGGTACGTATAGATCAGTTGAAGCCTACGTCGACGGCGAACTCGGGGCAGATGCGAGCCGGGTGGTGGCAGATCACCTGGCGGAGTGCGTGGGGTGCCGCAGTGGCGCCACGCTGCTCGTGGCGGTGAAGAAGGTTCTGCGGGGGACGCGGCAACCGCCGCACTTGAGCGCCGACACTGGGGCGGTGAACCTCTACACGAACTGCGTCAAATCACTACGCTGTCACTGAACTCGATCTCCCACCGGCACCGGACCTCACCTGAGCAGCTCCGTGAGCCACGCAGTAGCCAAAGTCCACGCGGCCGCCGCGATGAACCCGTGTCGGCCACACACGCAGGACCTCGACGAAGGACGACACTGCGATGCCGGATCGAGAGCTCCCGCTCACCGAGGCGAACCGCGGCACTGGCGGGCCATGGCAGCGGTATCTCGCCGCATTCCACGACAGTCGTCCCGCAATCACCGAACGTCTGCTCAGCAGGTGCGATCGCTCGCCATATAGCTGGCTGGTGGAGCCGATTGAGCAGGTCGACGGGCTCGTCCTCGACCTGGCGTGCGGGTCAGCGCCCACCCGGGCGCTGCTTCCCGTATCCGCTGAGTGGCTCGGCGTCGACACCTCGGCGGGAGAACTCGGCTATGCGGCCGCGGCGGGCAGAGGGCCTGTCGTCCGGGCCGCCGCCGGCGCGCTGCCGCTGGCCGACGACCAGGTCGCCGGCGTTATCGCGGCGATGTGCCTGCCAGTGGTCTCGCCTCTCGACGCCGTCCTCGACGAAGTCGTGCGGGTCACTGAGCCTGGCGGTGTGCTCACCGCGCTCGTACCGGCCCGGCTCGGGTTCGACATCGCCGGGGCTTACCGGTGGCTGCGCATCATGACCGCGCTCGGCGTCCGGGCGCAGCCATGGCCGAACCCGCAGGCCCGCGACCACCTACCCACGCTACTGCGACGTCGAGGCTTCCAGATCAGGTCAAGTCAGCGACGGACGTTCGTCCTGACCCTGCGAGGCGACGCCGACGCACAACTCCTGGTCGAGAGCCTCTACTTGCCGCACGTCACTGCGAGGCGCCTGGACGACGCCACGCGGCTGCTGGCCCGCCAGTTCCGCAACGGGGTCACGGTGTCCCTTCCGCTTCGCCGAGTCGTCGCCGAAACACCAGCGTCAGGGTGACGCTCGCACCGAGGGAATGGAACTTCTGCGCCGGCGGGTTGCCCCGGCGTACCGTCAGACGACGAGCCGAAGGAGAGCGCGACTGTGGCCGATCGTGTCGATCTGGTGATCATCGGCGGTGGAACCGCGGGCATCATCGCGGCCAAGACAGCCGCGGGACTGGGCGCGGACGTCGTGCTCGTCGAGCGTCATCGAACCGGCGGCGACTGCTTGTGGACCGGATGCGTCCCCAGCAAGGCGCTGATCGCCGCGGCGAAGAAAGTACGCGCGACGCGTACAGCGAACCGGTTCGTCACCACCATGGTGGCACCCGACGTCGACTTCACCGCCGTCATGGCCTACGTCCACCAGGCCATCGAACGGATCGAACCGGTGGACTCCCCACAGGCTCTCCGCGACGCGGGCGCGGACGTGATCCTCGGAGACGCCGTGTTCACCGGGCCGGACGAGGTGCAGGTCGGTACGCAACGCCTCCGGTTCCGCCATGCTCTCATCGCCACCGGCTCGTCACCCGCGCTGCCGCCGGTCCCGGGCCTGCCCGACATCGAGCCGCTGACCAGCGACACGGTGTGGGAGCTCACCCGCTTGCCACGCCGGCTTGTGGTGCTGGGCGGCGGCCCGATCGGCTGCGAACTCGCCCAAGCATTCGCGCGATTGGGAAGCGAAGTCACCATCATCGAGACACTCGACAGGCTCATCCCTCGCGAGGAGCCGGCCGCGTCGGCGGTTTTGACAGCCCGGCTGAGGGAAGAGGGCGTGCGGGTACTGACCGGCACGACCGTGATCAAGGCCAGCGGAGCGCCCCCGGAGGTCGAACTGGAAACCACGGGTACGGACGGCACAGTGACGCTCACCGCAGACCAGATGCTGGTGGCGACCGGTCGGCGGCCCCGCACCGACGACCTGGGACTCACCGCCGCGGGAGTGGACCTGGACGCCCACGGCTACGTGAACGTGGACACCGCGTTGCGCACCAGCAACCCGGCGATCTACGCCGGCGGCGATGTCACCGGAGGACCCGCGTTCACCCACGTCGCAGGCATTCACGGCAGCATCGCAGCCAGCAACGCGGTCCTCGGACCATTTCGCCGGACAAAGCACGACACCATGCCCTGGGTGACCTTCACCGACCCCGAGATCGCTCACGTCGGCCTGACCGAAGCCCAAGCTCGACAACGCCACGGCGACACCGTCCGGGTCCGGGTCCACCATCACAGCCATGTCGACCGGGCAATCACCGACGAGGACACCGACGGTTTCACCCACGTCGTCCTCGATGGGAAAGGCCGAATCCTCGGTGGCACGATCGTCGCACCTCGTGCCGGAGAGATGCTCGCCGAACTGTCCGCGGTCCTCGCCAAGGGCGGCCGGTTGCGAGACATCGGACCGGTTGTCCACGCCTACCCGACCTGGGCCGACAGCGTGTGGAACGCCGCCCTCGACGAACTCAGTGCCACGCTTGCCACCCCAGCGATCCGGCGCGCAACAGAGGTTCTGAGGCGAGCGCGCAAAACGATCGCACGCCGTTAGTCACTCATCAGGAATGTCGTTACGTGCAGCCGAGATCGAGGATGCCGGCACAGACAATTCACGCCGGGTGGGCTGGCTACTGGAGTGCGTCATCAGCGCGAGGCATGAACAGGGCCGGTGCGCGCTGAGTGGTCCGCCCTGATCATCGACACGAGCATCCGTGAACGCGCCGCGCCGATTCGGAGCTGCTTTCGGCAGTGTCTCCGCAGAGATCGGTCGCTGGTAGACTGCCCAGTGGCGAGCACAACGAGCCAGCGGTGGCCGGCCGCAGTGTGCCCGCCTTGAGCCCGTCAATTCCCGGGGCTGCTCTCGCAGCAGGGCTGCCATCATCGGCCCCGGAAGCCGCCGCTCCAGAAACACGTCTTCCAGATACCGCCAGCTTCGATCAGCCGCAGGCGCTGGAGCACCCGCTATCACGGTGCCGTGGACGAGCTGCCACCCGCCATCCGTCCGGATCAGGGCAGCTCGAACGTCGACGCGTTGGTGTCCCTCGGCCAGGGCAGCGAGCTCAGCCAGATCCGTTGAACCGCTGTCCACCGCGACCTCGTTACTCGCTCGACGTGAACGTTGGCGCCGGACCCTGCCACCCGCTCGCCGAGCACAACGGGGGTACATGCGACCACTGACAAACTCCGGTGCTTGGACGGCCCGTCGGCTATCTGCGCTGTCGGCACCTTACGACCGGAGTTGATCGTCAGCGAGCGGCCTGCCGGTGAGGCCGCGATACCTTCGGTCGAATCCGTCACGGCGGCGTCAAAGCCTGTCGATCGTGAGTCTTGACGATGACGCGACCGATCAACTTGACTAGGTGGTCGGACAGACGAATCACCTCCTTAAAACACACACGATCGGGTGGGCTTTAAATTTGCATGCCGCGGTTGTGCCCTAGTCGGTGTCGTGGTTGGTTACCTTCGCACCTTGATGGGTGGCGATCGGCTCCGAACGCGTAGCCGACCCAGAAACCTGGCCGCTCTTCCAGAAAGTGGTGGGTGTGGGCACCAAACGAGACTGGAAGCGGCACGTGCGGCGCTCCGATTCACGACGGCTCTGTGTCAGTGACGAACGTCGTGACCCGCCCGATGTCGAGAAGCTCGCCAAGGTTCTCATCGGTCTCGCGCGAGAGCAGGAGCCCAACCAGACAGGAAGCCACCACGCGGGGTGGCCACAAGTCGACACCTTCGGTGAGTTAGAACCCTCAAAATACCACTCTGGCCTGGCGTTCTGTTGAGCGCCAGGCCAGAGACGTAAAACTACGTAGTGTCAAAACCGCAGGTCAACAGCGGTTAGAACCCTTAGGTGGAGCTAAGGGGACTCGAACCCCTGACCCCCTCACTGCCAGTGACGTCCGGCGGTAACCCTGACCTGCGGCTATCGAGAATCCGCAGATCGACTGACGCTGTTGGGGGCACTTGAGTGCCGTTCGGCGCAGTTGGGTGTGGTTCGGAGCAGGGCTGTGCTCCAGTTTTGCTCCAGGAAAATTAGCGTGAAACGGGCTGCGTCGTTTCGCGGAGCGCGCGTTTGGTGGTGGTGGTGGGCGAAGGGGTGCCGGGTGGCCGAGTTCGGACTGCACTCGGCAATTGTCCGTGCCGCTGCCGGTCCGAGTCGTCTCGATCGAGGACGGCCACGTCTGGCCGTTCTTGTTGATCTGTGCGGCATGATGATCATGTGGAACACGCGCGTCCGCTCGGGGGTTGAGCTTTGGCATGAGTCAACTTGTGGACCGCACGATCCTCGCCCTCCGCTCTGAGGACGCCGTGCTGGCCAGTCTCGTTCGTACCCTGACCGACGACCAGTTGGCCGCTGCCAGCGGTGCCGCGGAGTGGACCGTCGCCCAGGCCCTTTCCCATCTTGGCAGCGGCGCGGAGATCGGCCGTACACCGATCGCCCTGGCGGCTGGGCAGACCGTGGTGGCCGAAGACAACCAGACGATCTGGGCCCGTTGGGACGCGTCCGCTCCGCGAGCGCAGGCGGAGGGCTTCCTGGAGCACAACGGCCGCTGGCTTGACACGGTCGAGGCGCTCACGCCCGAGCAGCGCTCGTCGCTGATTGTCGACCTCGGCTTTCTTCCGGAGCCGGTCTCGCTGCTGACCGCCTTGGGTATGCGGCTCAACGAGGTGGCCAACCACTCGTGGGACGTGCGCGTGGCCTTCGACCCGAACGCGGGGGTGGACGCCGGCTCGGCCGCGGTGCTCGTCGATCTCTTGGCCGGGCCCGTGGGCTTCATGCTGAGCTTCCTCGCGAAGCCTGCCGAGCTCGCGAACGCGGTGTCCGTCGCGATCCCGGGCGCCGGTCTGGTGATCGACGACGCGGTGACCGTGGTGGACCATCTCGAGTCGCCTTCCGCGACGTTCAACGGGTCGGCGGAGGCGTTCGTGCGGCTGGTCAGCGGCCGTCTCAAGGCACCGTACGACAACGGTGTCACCGTTGACGGCAGCATCACTCTCGACGACCTGCGCCGGGTGTTCCCCGGCTTCTGACGGAATCAGCTGACGTGAACACCGCTGGACGTCCCGTGGTCGCGTCCACCGCCCAGCCAGCAGCATTCGGGACTACATTCTTGGTCCGGGGAGCTGTTGCGCACGTTCTTGTCCTCACGACTGGGCTGGTCAGCGGGCTTGGCATGCCCAAGGTGCTTGATCATCTCCGCCTCCAGAAGGGGTTCTCTGCGATGTGGGCGTTGTCGAGGCACTTTCAAGGCCGCCTCTACCGGCACTTCGGCTCCTGGAGATGACCGCAACATGGTCCGATCAGCCGCCAGCCGCGACCACGACACTGGCTACAACGCCTCGGACGGCTCGTCACCTGCCCCCGGCCGAGATCGACGGGCTCGCCAAGGCATACCGCGCGGGCTCCAGTGTCCGACAACTCGCCGCCAAGTTCGGCATACACCGGGCGACCGTTGGTAGGCACCTTGAAACCCGGGGCGTAGACACCCGCCAACTTCGACTCTCCCCAGGCGCGATCAAGGATGCTTGCAAGCTCTACCGGGCAGGCGCAACGCTTGAAGACCTCGCTGCGCAGTACCACGTCGGGGACACGACAGTACGGCGCTGTCTACTCGACAGCGGTGTCACGCTGCGACCGCGCGGTCGACAACGCCCAGCCGATCCGCCCTACTGATACTGAACAACTCTTGTGATTGGCGCGTGGTGAGACCTATCTGCTCGGCGGGGCACAAGCCATGGGCTGGAGAGAAGCGCAGGTTCCTCTCGACCACATTGAACAAGCTGCTTGTTCAATGTGGTCGAGCTACCTGAGACGACCGTCACCGCAGGAGGTTCACTGCCCATGCCGAGCGAAACGGATATTGCCCCGGACACCCTCACTTCCTGGGTAAACTTGCTCGATGGGTTCCTCGAGGCAGTCACCCGCAGGACTGACGGCGGGTGGTCGCCCGTGTTCGCGTCACAAGCTGAACGTGAAGTCCGGGAGACGGCGAAGCTGCTGCGCGTCGATGGCAGCGGCGATTCGTGGGGGCGCGACCCAGCATGCACCGTGTACGCCGCTACCGAGATGCTGGCCCACACCATCATCGATCACGTTCGCTCTCTGCGGAGTCTGATGGTGACTGGCGTGCCAGCATCTACGTCCGTCGATGCCCTTGCACGTGGGGCGCTTGAAGCGGCTTCCACGATCTGGTGGCTCACCGATCGAGCCATAACCGCGCGTACTCGGGTTGCTCGCCTCTACGTGGTACGCCGAGAAAGTGCGATGGAGTTTGAACGTGTCGCCGCCGCCATGCAAGTTCCGCCAAGCGGCGGCTACGGGCAATCCATTGTTGACCTCGACAGCCACTATCGAGATACCCTCGGGCTCGCAGAAATGAAGACCAAGAAGAAAGATGATTGGGCGGGCAGCGAAGGCCAGCGACCGCTGGGCTACACAAAGAAAGTCAACAACTATCTCAGGGCCATGGGGCACCCCAGTACAACGGGCGTCTACAACTTCTTGTCGGCGTCTGCGCACGCTCAGCTGTGGCGGTTACAGTACGGCTACGCAGATATGGTTGGCCCGGACGGGAGTACACGGCTGTATCAGTATTTCCCGCAGAGTTTCCTGCGCGTCGGTATTGGCATCGCCGCCGAGAGTCTGGCTCATTCGATACGCTTGTCTTTCGAGATTCTTGGACGCCACACATCCATTCGCGATATTTGGCAATACGCAATGCCGATAAACCGCGCATTTGCCATTCCGTAGCTCGCTCGAAGTGGGCGGCCTGGCCGCCGCAGCATTCGATGCTTCGTCGCTCACCTGAATTGCGTGGCGCAGCACTACTGCTACTCTCGTCTAGTGTGCCGAGTTAGAATTTCGCGCCGCAAGTATCTTGGTGCAATAGTTGGCGAGGTTGTCGAGGATCTCGTCTGCGGTTTTGGTCCACATGAAGGGTTTCGGGTTGTCGTTCCACGCCTCGATCCATGCTTCCACGTCGGCCTCGAGTTCTGTGACGCTGTGATGGGTGCTGCGGCGGAGTTTGCGGGTGGTCAACTCGCCGAACCATCGTTCGACGAGGCTCAACCAGGACCCGCTGGTGGGGGTGAAGTGCAGATGGAAGCGGGGGTGGGCGGCCAGCCATTCCTGGATCTGCGGGGTTTTGTGGGTGGCGTAGTTGTCGCAGATCAGGTGCAGGTCCAGCTCGGCGGGAGTGTTTTTGTCGATGGTCTTGAGGAACCGGAGGAACTCCTGGTGGCGGTGCCGTCGCTGGTGCTGGCCGATGATCTTGCCGGTGGCGATGTCCAGGGCGGCGAACAGGCTGGTGGTGCCGTGGCGGATGTAGTCGTGGGTCGTGCGGCCCGGCACGCCGGGCATCATGGGCAGTATCGGGGCGGTGCGATCCAGTGCCCGCATCTGGGATTTCTGGTCCACGCACAGCACCAGCGCCTTCTCCGGCGGGGCAAGATAGAGCCCGACGACGTCACGCACCTTCTCGATGAACAGTGGATCGGTCGACAGCTTCCAGGTGTCCACCAGATGCGGTTTGAGGCCGAACGCACGCCAGATCCGGGAAACCGCGGTCTGCGACATGCCTGTGGCCCTGGCCATCCCCCGGGTCGACCAGTGCGTGTCACCAGCGGCGGGCTTTTCTTCCAGCGTTGTCACGATCACCTCCTCGACCTGCTCGTCGGTGACCGTCCGCGGAGCGCCCGGCCGCGGTTCATCCGACAGACCCGCTCAGCGCCTCGTCTCGTACCTGGTCAGGACCACGCCGCCGGGAAACGTCCGCGTCTCCACCAGGTTCACGTTCACCCAGCTGTCCCGAGCGGTGAAGAACGGCGTGCCGCCGCCGACCAGGACTGGATATGTGGCCAGCACGTACTCGTCGATCAGCCCAGCCCGCATCGCCGCCCCAGCTAGCGTCGCACCCCCGATCTCCATCGGGCCGCCGTCCCCGGCCTTCAGCCGAGTGATCTCGGCGACCGCGTCCCTGGTGACCAGGCGGGTGTTCCAGTCGACCTTGTCGAGCGTCGAGGAGAACACCACCTTCGGTGTGTCCCGCCAGTTGCGTGCGAACTCGATCTCCGCCGGGGTCGCGTTGGGCTGCTCATCGCCGGTCGGCCAGTAGGAGCTCATCGTCTCCCACAGCTTGCGCCCGTACAGCGACATGCTGTTGCCCAGCTCCTGGTCGAGCCACCACTGGAACAGCTCGTCGCTCGGCGGTCCGCTCCAGCCGATGTCGTCGCCAGCCGCGGCGATGTAGCCGTCCAGGGTCAGGTTCATGCCGTAGATCAGTTTCCGCATGGCCCAACCTTCCATCCGTGGGTGTCCGGTGTATAGACCAGCGCGGCGCGGGAAACTCAGCCCAGGGGCGGCCGGCCCGCCGACTAGCGGCACTCCTACAGCAGAACGAGCACGGCGCCCGGACACCGCAATACCTGCGCAATATGTTTCAGGAGTTGCGGATCGAAGCCGTCAAGACCGGAGACATCCGGGAGGACGTTGCCGCCCGAAGACTTGCTTCTGGCTGACTGTATTCCCTCACAGCAGCCGCCCTCCCTGCAATCCCAGGTGACGTCATCCGCCGTGGGTGATCAGAACGGCCAGTGGTGACCGAAGCGGGGTGCCAGCACGCGGTCGGCGCCGAGCACACGCCCAGCGGGGACGATGGCGAGCAGCAGCAGCGGGAACAGGTCCTCCGCGGGGTACTGCCACAGGTAGAGGCCGGTGTGCAGCAGCATCAGCCAGATCGGTCCGATGAGCAGCAGACCGCCCACTGCCGCGAGCCGGGAGGCAACGCCGAACAGCAGCCCGAGACCGATTGCGAGCTCGGCGATGGTGAGGAAGGTGCCGAAGAAGCCCCAGTGGGGCAGCACCACGTCACGGTAGAAAGCACCGAGTGGCTTGATGTAGGTCTTGGCTGACGCGTCGGTGGCAATGCTTTGGGCCACCCCCCGGTTGATAAGGTTGAACGAGATGAAGCCCCAGTCGTAGGTGCTCTTGTCGATGAGCTTGGCCAGGCCGTTGCTGAACCAGACCAGGCCGGTGAAGATCCGCAATGCGGTGAGCGCGCGGGCCATGACGCGGTGGGTGCCCGCCGCCCCGACAGCCTGCTCAGTGGTGTTGACGGTGTCGGGCATCGCTTCTCCAGCCTCTCCTGGCGGTGATCACGAGGAACGCACGGGGTGGAGGCCCACCGTAGTCGTGCCTGCGGGCCGCGCGCAGTCTGCGAGCTGTCGTTCTGCGAACCGTAAGCACTGCCACGACCGAGTCACGACGTCACGGGTCCTGCTTCATGTTGGCGCGCTCGGCCGTTCTGAAGCCGACGTCGACTCTTTCGAGTGACTTACCGGTCGGGTTGCCGTCTAGCGGCCACTCCGTCAGCGGGCCATAATTCTCAGTCGGTGGTTCTGTCGCTTGGGAGAGGATGCGCTGGTGGACGTCGACAACTGGTTGGCCCCTGTTCTGAAGATCGCGGGCAAGCACGCACGCGAGGTCGATGTCGAAGGCCGATTTCCCGCAGAGGCCGTGACCGCGCTGCGCGAGAGCGGGCTGCTCGGACTGACCCTGCCGGTCGAGGTCGGCGGCCTCGGCGCCGGTCCACACGAACTGGTGACCGTCGTCAGTGGACTGGCGTCGGCGTGCGGGTCGACCGCGATGATCTACCTGATGCACATCAGCGCGGCCATGCCACTCGCGGCCGCGCCACCGGTGGGATTGCCGAAATTGCTCGCTCAGCTGGCCGACGGCAGCGTCCTCGCCTCCCTCGCGTTGTCCGAGGCCGGGTCTCGATCGCACTTCTGGGCGCCGGTGTCCCACGCGAGCCGCGACGGCGAGCACGTGTCGATCACGGCGCGCAAGAGCTGGGTGACCTCCGCGGGGCACGCCGATATGTACGTCGCCTCGACGCTATCCGCGGACTCCGATTCCGACGACGGCGCGGTCGACCTGTTCGCCCTTCCCGCCGGCACCCCAGGGCTGGAGATCGCGGGTCCGTGGCGCGGCATGGGGCTGCGGGGCAACGCCTCGGCGCCGATGACGATCGACGCGCGGGTACCCGAGGGGCACCGGCTCGGCAACGCCGGCGGCGGCTTCGACCTGATGCTGCAAACCGTCATGCCGTGGTTCAACTTAGGCAACTCCGCGGTCTCGGTCGGCCTGTCCCGGGCGGCTGTCGAGGCTGCCATCAGCCACACCAGCGCGGCGCGCCTGGAGCACCTCGACCAGAGCCTGTCGGCGCTGCCGACAATCCGGGCCCAGCTGGCGAAGATGTCGATCGACCTCGCGACCACGACCGCGTATCTGACCGAGACGGCGGGCCGCCTGATCGAGCCGCAGGACGACACCATGCTGCATGTGCTGGGTGTCAAAGCGGCCGCCAATGACGCGGCGCTGCGGATCACCGACGCGGCCATGCGGGTTTGCGGGGGCGCGGCGTTCTCCGAGCAGCTGAGCGTCGACCGGTACTTCCGCGACGCCAGGGCCGGTCACGTGATGGCCCCGACCGCTGACGTGCTCTACGACTTCTACGGCAAGGCCATCACCAACCAGCCGCTGTTCTGATCAAGCCGTGAGGAGCAACAGAACGTGAACAAGCCGCTGATCATCGGTTCGGTCGCCTACACCCCCGCCGTGATCACCATCTGGGAAGGCATCCGGGAGTACTTCTCCGACAGCGCGATCGACATGGACTTCGTGCTGTTCTCCAACTACGGCCGTCAGGTCGACGCGCTGCTCGCCGGGCACGTCGACATCGCCTGGAACACCAACCTGGCGTGGGTGCGCACCGTCCTGCAGACCGACGGGCAGTGCCGGGCGCTGGCCCAGCGCGACACCGACACCGTCTTTCAGACACTTTTTGTCGCCCGCGCGGGCAGCGCGCTGACCGGACTCGAGAGTGTGCGAGGACGACGGCTCGCGCTGGGATCGCAGGACTCGGCGCAGGCCGCGATCCTGCCGGTGCACTACCTGCGTGAGGCCGGGCTCGGCGAGGGTGACGTCGAACTGCTGCGGATCAACACCGATGTCGGTAAGCACGGGGACACCGGGCGCAGCGAACTGGACGCACTGCGCGCGGTCATGGACGACAAGGCCGACGCCGCGGCGCTGGGGATCAACACCTGGGAGGCGATCGGCCGCGACGAGCTGATGCCCGGCGCGTTCGAGGTCTTCTGGCAATCGCCCACGTATTCCCACTGCAACTTCACCGCGCTGCCCACGCTGTCCGACGAGCGCGCGCAGCCCTGGGTGGACCATCTGCTCGCGATGGACTTCGACAACCCGGCGCACCGCCCGATCTTGGAGATGGAGGGCCTGCGCCAGTGGGTTCTGCCCCAGCTCGACGGGTACGCCTCGTTGTTCGAGGCGGTGAAGGAACAGGGGGTCTCCCCGCGATGGTGAATCCCGCGCTGATCCTGGATCTGGTGGAACACACGAGCCGGCTCCTGCTCGGCCAGACCGTCACCGTTTCCCTCGGCGGCACCGACCAGGAGCAGAACGGCGAGTTGGTCGCGGGGTGGTGCGCGCGGACCGGCAACGAACTGGTGGAGCTGCGCGACGGCGTCGCGATGGTGCGGCGCGGTCGACGCCCCGATCCCTTCGCCGACCTCGCGCCCGACCAGCTGCCGGGCACCCGGCTGTGGATCTACACCAACTTCGACTGCAACCTGGCGTGCGACTACTGTTGTGTGCGGTCCTCACCGCAGACCGCCCGCCGCGCGCTGGGCGCCGATCGCGTCCGCCAACTCGCGACCGAGGCCGTCGAAGCAGGGGTCAGTGAACTCATTCTCACCGGAGGCGAGCCGTTTCTGCTACCGGACCTCGACGACTTGGTCGCGTCGTGCACGACAGCGCTGCCCACCACCCTGCTCACCAACGCGATGCTGTTTCGGGGCCGACGTCTGGACATGCTGCGGCGGATGGACCGCGAACGGCTCACCCTGCAGGTGAGCTTGGATTCCGCCACACCAGAACTGCACGACCGGCATCGCGGGACCGGGTCCTGGCAACGGGCGGTCACCGGCGTACGGACGGCACAGGCCGAGGGCTTCCGGGTCAGAGTGGCGGCGACACTGGAACCGGACAGGATCATCGACCTGGCGCCGTTCCGGTCCTTCCTCGACGATCTCGGCATCGACCGCGAGGATCAGGTGATCCGGGCGCTGGCCCACCGCGGCGCCGCTGACTCCGGACTGGAGCTGACCATGGAGTCCCTGATCCCCGAGGTCACGATCACCGCCGACGGTGTGTACTGGCATCCCGTCAGCGCCGAGGACGACGACCAACTCGTCACCCGGACGCTATTCCCACTACGCGACGCCATCGAAGAAACCCGGCGTCTGTTCATCCTGCACCGAACCCGCGCTGACGCCGCCGCCCAATGGTTCCCCTGCGCCTAACCATCCGTCACCGGTAGACCGCCATCGCGTCGCCTTCCCGCAACCCCGGTGCCAGTCCCCAGCAACATCTGGCGACACAACGGACGAACGTCCCATGGTCCGTGGCCACGACGGTTGTGATGGGATACGGGTGTGAACCGTGGCTTGTCCGACCTTCCCCTGTTGGCGGCCAAGGACTACACGGCTCCGTCGCTGTTCGAGCCTGCCAACCTGCTGCGCGAGGCACGGCGCCAGAAGAACCTTCCCGACACCGCGGTCCCTGCGGTCGGCCTGCTCGACCCCGACGGGGACATCGTGCGTTACCTCGCCACCAGCGGCCGTGGCGAACGCCACCCAGGATGGGCCTGCTACCACACCGAGATGTGGACCGTGGACCTTGACGGCGTCGACATCGGGGTCGTCGGCATGGCGGTCGGTGCGCCCTTCGCTGTCCTGGTCGCCGAGCAGCTCGCGGCCTCCGGTGCCAACCTAGTCATCAGTATCACCTCCGCCGGCCAGATCGCCCCGATCGAGCGCCTCCCATGCTTCGTGCTCATCGACCGAGCGCTGCGCGACGAAGGCACCAGCGTCCACTACCTGCCTCCAGCCCGCTGGAGCAGCCTCGACGACGAGATCGGGAGCAGGCTGGCCGGGGCGCTGGACCAGCTGACGGAGCCGGTCCTGACCGGCGCGGCCTGGACCACCGACGCGCCCTACCGCGAAACCGCGGCCGCCATCGCCGCCGCGCGGGCGGAAGGCATCACGTGCGTCGACATGGAGGCCGCCGCACTCTACGCCTACGCCTCGGCCCGCAGACGCGCCGTCGTATGCCTGGCCCACATCACCAACACGATGGCCACCGACGGCGACGACTTCAACAAAGGCGACCACAACGGGGTCCACGAGGCTCTCACGATCGTCCGGGCCGTGGCTCTCGCGCTCCGTTGACAGTGATGGCAGCGATCCGTTTCGTAGGAGCTCCCGGTGGACACCAGCCGTCGGCACTCGGTAGTGCTGAGTGCACTGCCGTCGGCGAGCGCGACCGCGCGACGATGTCGCTCCTCTCACCGCTCACCTCTGGATTGCGAGATCCGACCACGCCCCAGCCAATCCGTCGTCCACAGCCAACGGGCCTGTCCGGACGATTGTCACGCCTTCTCGTGGGGTTCGGTGATGATGTCGCGGGCAGCTTCCGGCGCGATGATGCCTCGTCGGATGTCGCCTGGGCTGCGTTCGACGCGATGGAGGTTCTTCCGCGTGCTGGAGCTGAGTTGCCAGGGCACGCTGGTGACCATGACGCCCGGCTCAAACAGTAGGCGGCCTTTGAGGCGTAGCGCGCTCTGGTTGTGCAGGACGTTTTCCCACCAGTGTCCGACGACATATTCGGGGATGTAGACGCAAATCACATCACGGGGGCCGTTGCGGTGGATGTTCTTGACGTATTTTACGACGGGCCGGGTGATTTCGCGGAATGGTGATTCAATCACCATCAGCGGTGCGTTGACGGAGAACTGTTCCCACTCCTGTTGCAGCGCGCGGGTGTCGTGGTCGTCGACATTGACGGTGATCGCGGTCAGCGTGTCAGGCCGGGTGGCGCGGGCGAACGCGATGGCGCGCAGGGTGGGTTTGTGCAGGGTGGACGCGAGGACCAGGGCGTGGACCCGGCTGGGCAGGATGGCGCTGTCGGTGTCGGGGCGGAGTTCTTCGCGGATACGGCTGTAGTGGCGGTGGATGGCGCGCATCATGGTGAACAGCACCGGGATCGCGATGACGACCAGGTACGCGCCGTGGGTGAACTTAGTGATCACGTTCGGCAGTCCCCGATCCTGGCCCGAGCCGGCCCAGGCTACGACCACCGATACCAGCCGGTATGGCACCGCGGTGGCTCGTTCCTGGGATCGGTTGCATCCCCGCCTGACCCACCGTGGCGGTTGGGCCGGCCATGACGGTGATCTGCCGATTCTGGAGGGCACGGTGATCCGGCTGCAGGTCGATCATGTGCCCGGCGATGGGGCACCGAAACCGTTGTGGCTGTGGTACTCCGGTACCGGAGCCGACGCCGCGGTGGTGAACCGGCTGTGGCAGATTTTCCTGCGTCGTTTCGACCTGGAGCACACGTTCCGGTTCCTCAAACAGACCCTCGGCTGGACGAAACCCCGCCTGCGGACACCGCAAGCAGCTGATATGTGGACCTGGCTGCTCATCGCCGCCCACACCCAACTGCGGCTGGCACGGCATCTCGTCGAAGACCTGCGCCGGCCGTGGGAAAGAACCCCCGCCGAACCCGCTCGGCTGACGCCGGTCCGGGTCCGGCGGGGGTTTCGCAACACCTGCCCGACCGGCGGGTCACCCGCCGGTGCGCCGAAACTCTCCAGGCCTGGCCCAGGACGCCCGGCCGAATCACGAAACGCCCACCGAGCCCCACGACACGACCCCGGTAGAACCCCTAAAGCAGACATAACGACCAAGAGCAAGAAGAAACCAACAGGTTAAACAACAAGCTGAGAGTTGTGCGGTGCCTGCCGCGATTCGTTCGCGTCTGTGCTCATGCGTTCGGTGTGCCCACTGCGGCTGCCGAGATCCTGCACCACCGCCGTGTTACGCCACTCGATCGGCTTTGTCCCGGTTTGCGCAGATGTGACCGCACTTGCCGAACACTGACCGGCCTCACAGCAGCGAACGCCGCACCGATGATCGCCACCGTAGGCGGCAGGTGTTCGCCGCCGCTCGTCGACATCCCGATCGTCGCCGGCCAGCCACGTGCCTGCTTCCTCGGATACACGGGTTCTACGTCGGCAAAGGTCCTACTGCCGGCTTGTGGCCTCAAGTGTTGTTGAGGTCAACCCGCCGGGCGCGAATGGTCTCAGTGTGGGCGACGGGACGGGCCCTCCTCGAGGTCACTCGCACCGGTATCCATCCGCGGGGGTGACATTTGATCATTGACCGGTCCAATTTGGTTCACTGTGGACAGGGTTCGACCGGTGCGGCGGGCCGTCCGGCACCTGCGTGATCCCCGCGCCGTGGCCGGAAATTTGGCTTTCGGTCTGGACAGCGCCGGGGGCTTGACCGATATCATTCGCCGGATGACGCGATTTCGATCACCCGACGGCGGGCCCGGTGGCTAGCTTGACGCTCCGCGAGTGACGAATGCGCGGGTGTGGTCGCCGATAGGCGGACTGGGGGATACAGGTTTCACGTCAGCGATCTCGGTGGCTCAGTGACGTCTGCGACCTTATGGTCTCCGGGTTCGCGCGTCCCACGGGGAGTTTGGTACGTGGGTCACCCGGTCGGCGGTGCCGCCATGACGCCTCGGCGGTATAGAGCCGGGTGCCGGCCGCTACCCCGTTCCCTCTCGAGCACGAGGATGTGATGGATTTTCCCATGTTGACCGTGGTGGCCTCCGTACTGCTGGTAGCGGTCCTGGTGTTGGTGGTCCTGCTGGTGCGCCAGCGCGGCGTGGACGCCAGGGCGCGGGCGCGCTGCGCCGAACTGGAGACTCTTCTTCACGCGCGCGACGAAGAGGACCGGCATCTGGTGCGGTCCAGGCTGCCGGCCGTGGTGGAGTCGCTGACCGACACCTCGGTGTCGGTGCCGGGCCCGCTGGATGGCAGGGCCGGTGATCCGCACGGCTCGGTGCTCTCCCTCTTCGCCTGGCACCTGCAGCAGACCAGGGCCGCCGCCGCGCAGGTCGCGACCGCGACGCTCAAGACGGTGATGCGCACGGTCCAGAACCTGGCCAACGAGCAGCAGGTGGTGATCTCGGCGGCCGAGCAGCACCACGACGATCCCGACGTGCTCGCCGATCTGCTGAAGATCGACCACGCGAACTCGCAGCTGGCGCGGCGCGCGCAGGCTACCGCGGTGTTGTGCGGATCGTGGCCGGGACAGCAGCGTTCGGCGTCCACCCTGACCGATATGGCGCGCGGCGCGGCCTCCCGTATCCGCGACTTCCCCCGGGTGGTGATCCCCGCGCCCTCGGACGCCGCGGTGGTCAGCCGGGCGGTCGAGCCGGTGGTGCTCGCGGTCGCGGAGCTGCTGGACAACGGCGCCCGGCACTCGCAGCCGGGTTCGACGGTCGAGGTCAACTTCCAGCAGGCGCACAATGGGCTGGCCATCGTCATCGACGACGCCGGGGTCGGCATGACGGTGGAGGCAGTACAGCGCGCGACCTGGCTGCTGTCCGGGCACGGCGGGCAGGACATCGCCGGGCTCGGTGACCCGCCCCGGATCGGCTTCGCCGTCGTCGGCGTGCTCGCCGCCCGGTACGGCTTCACGGTTTCGGTCGACACGCGATCGCCTTACGGCGGTGTCCGGGCCGTGGTGTTCCTGCCCAGCGAGCTGCTCACCCGGGTCGACGCACCGGCGGCCGCGGCGCTTCGGGCACCCGAGTCGCCACAGTCTGCGGTGACACCGGAACCGGCGACCGCGACCCCTGTCCCGGCCCCGATACGGGAACCGGCACCTGCACCGGCCGCCGACGTGGTGAGCCGGACCGAGCACGGGCTGCCTCGCCGCAGCCGCCGCACCGCGCTGACCGAGTTCACCGCACCGCTGTCGCCGGTACCGCGGTCATCGCGGCCGGTCGAGACTTCGGTGTCGCCGGCAGTGCCGGCCTCGCCATCCCTGGCCACGCTCGCGGCGTGGCAGCGCGGCACCCAGGCCGGCCGCCGGGCCGCGCCCCCCACCGCCGAATTTGAAAGGGACACCCCGTGACCGACCCGTCCAACAAACTTGGCTGGATGCTCGACGACGCGCTGCAGATGCCCGAGACGCTGTCCGCGGTGCTGCTCTCGGCCGACGGGCTGCTGATCGCGCATTCGCAGCGCATCAACCGCGACGACGCCGAACGAATCGCGGCCGGCATGTCCGGGCTGCAGTCACTCGCCCGCACGACGGCGGAGTTCTGCGGGGAGACCGCCGAGGGCTGGCGGCAGACGCTGACCGAGTTCGCCGGTGGCTACGTCTTCCTCGTCGCGGCCGGGCAAGGCGCGTACCTCGCGGTGTCGGCCACCATCCAGGTCGACATGGAGGGCGTGTCCTCGCGGCTGCAGCAACTGGTCCAGCGGCTCGGCCAGGAACTGACCGCACCGGCCAGGTTCGCCCAGCAAGGTCACGGCAGTCCGGCGTGACCCAGCGGCGGGGGGAACGGGCGCTGGTCCGCCCGCACGTAGTGACCGGCGGGCGTGCGCACCCGACGCGGAACACCTTCGACCTGGCCACCGTGGTGGTCGCCACCCGCTCCCCGGTAGCCGGGCTGAGCCCGGAGAAGCGCCGGGTGCTGGAGCTCTGCCGGGGCGGCGCGCTGGCAGTCGCCGAGGTCGCCGCCTACCTGCGGCTGCCGGTCAGCGTCACCAAGGTGCTGCTGTCCGATCTCGCCGACACCGGCCACATCACCGCCCGCGCCGCGGTCCCCCAGGCCGACCGGCCCGACCTCCAGCTACTGCAGAAGGTGCTTGATGGCCTCCGTGCTCTCATCTGACACTCACTACCTGCCGAACACCGTCCGCACCTCGGTGAAGATCCTGGTGGCCGGTCCGTTCGCGGTGGGCAAGACGACCTTCGTCGGCACCCTCTCCGAGATCCGGCCGCTGTGCACCGAGGAAACCATGACGCAGGCCGGCGCGTTCGTCGACAACCTTTCCGGGGTGCCGGAGAAGAACACCACCACCGTCGCGATGGACTTCGGCAGGCTGACCCTGAACCCCGAATTGGTGCTCTACCTGTTCGGCGCGCCGGGGCAGCAGCGGTTCACCCAGATGTGGAAAGACCTCGCTCACGGCGCGCTCGGCGCGCTGGTGCTGGTCGATCCCCGGCGGCTGGAGCAGTCTTTCGATGTGATGGGCCTGCTCGAAGAACTCGCCATGCCGTACGCGGTGGCCGTCAACCATTTCGACGGCGCGCCAAGATTTCCCGAGCCGGAACTGCGCGAAGCGCTCGACCTGCTCCCGCAGACGCGCCTGGTCACCTGCGACGCGCGCGATCGCACGTCCTCGGCCAAGGCGTTGATCGCCCTCGTCGATCACCTCTTCGACCACACTCGTCAGGAGCACAAGTGACCTCAGCGTCCACCGGCCCGATTCCCCCGTCCGGTTGCCCAGCGCACGAGGGCAGGGAACTGTTGTACGGCCCGGAATTCGCCGCCGACCCCGGCGCGGTCTACACGCGGATGCGCGAACGGCACGGTTCGATCGCGCCGGTCGAACTCGCTCCCGGCGTCCCGGCGAACCTCGTGTTCGGCTACGCGGCTTCGCTGGAAGTGCTGCGCGAACCGAGTACCTTCCCCCGCGACCCCCGCCGCTGGCAAGAGCGGCAGCAGCCGGACAACCCGGTGCTGCCGATGATGGGCTACCGGCCGAACTGCCTGTTCACCGACGGCGCGGTGCACGCGAGGCTGCGCAGCGCGGTCACGAACAGCCTCAGCCGCGTCGACCCGCACATGCTCCGCGACTATGTGGAAAACACCGCCCGTGATCTGATCGGCCGGTTCTCCCACCGCGGGTCCGCGGACCTGCTCGGCGAGTACGCCACCTCGGTCTCGCTCGGCGTGTTCAACCACCTGTTCGGTTGCCCACCCGAGCTGGGGGAGCGGCTGCTGAACGCGATGCGCGGGATCTTCGACATGGACGACCCGGCGAAGGCCAACGCGGAACTGGGCCAGAGCATGGCCGAGCTGGTCGCGCTCAAGCGCGGCAGCCCTGGGGCGGACCTGCCGTCCTGGATGGCTGCCCACCCCGCGCGGCTGACCGACGAGGAACTGCTGCACCAGCTGATCCTGATGATGGGCGCGGGTACCGAACCCCAGCAGAACCTGATCGCCAACGGCGTCCGGCTACTGCTCGCCGACGACCGCTTCGCCGGTGACCTCGCCGGGGGCAGCATGCCGGTGGAGGAGGCGCTGGAGGAAATCCTCTGGACCGACCCGCCGATAGCCAACTACTCGGCCAGCTACCCGTGGAACGACCTGGACTTCCTCGGCGCGCGGCTGCCGGCGGACCAGCCGCTGGTGATCGGCTACGCCGCCGCGAACACCGATCCCGCGCTGGCGGGTTCCCACCGCAGCGGCAATCGCGCGCATCTCGCCTGGGGCGCGGGGGTACACACCTGCCCGGCGCAGCTGCCGGCCAGGATCATCGCCTCCGCGGCCATCGAGACCCTGCTCGACGCGCTGCCCGACCTGCGCTTGGCGGTCCCCGCCGAGCGGCTGGTGTGGCGGCAGGGCCCGTTCCACCGCGCACTGACCGCGTTGCCCGTCAATTTCACCCCGGTCGTCGCACCCACAGCCGCCGCACCTCCCGCAGCACCCGTCCCGACCACCACGCAGTCAGGAGAACGCCGATGGACCACTCCACCAGCCCTGTCGTCCTCGACCCCGCCGGCCGAGACATCCACGGCGAGGGAGAGCGGCTCCGCCAACGCGGTCCCGCGACGCTGGTGGAACTCCCTGGCCAGGTGGTGGCGTGGTCGGTAACCAGCCCTGACCTGCTCAAGCGGCTGCTGAGCGATCCGAGGGTGTCGAAGGACCCGTCGCGACACTGGCCCGCCTACCGGGACGGCGAGATCCCGGCGGACTGGCCGCTCAGCATTTGGGTGTCGGTGAAGAACATGTTCACCGCTTACGGTGGCGAGCACCGGCGGCTGCGTGCCTTGGTGTCCACGGCTTTCACGCCGCGTACCACGCAGAACCTGCGGCCACAGGTGGAAAAGATCACCGCCGACCTGCTCGACGGGGTCGCCGCCGAGCCGGGCAATGTGGACCTGCGGGAGAGCTTCGCCTATCCGCTGCCGATCGAGGTGATCTGCCAGCTGTTCGGTATCCCCGACGCCGTGCGTCCCGGGCTGAAACAGGCGGTCGACGGGGTGTTCAACACCGCCGCGACCCCGCAAGAGGCCGCGGCCAACGGCATGGAGCTGTACCGCATCCTCGGTGAGCTTGTCGCCGAAAAGCGGGCCGACCCGGGGGAGGACCTCGCCAGCCTGCTCATCGCCTCGCGGGACGAGTACGGTTCCCGGCTCGAAGAAGTGGAACTGGTCGACACCCTGATCCTGGTGATCTCCGCCGGTCACGAGACCACGGTCAACCTGCTCGACCACGCGATCACCGCGCTGCTCACCCATCCCGAGCAGCTGCGGCTCGTGCTCGACGGGCACCGCACCTGGACCGACGTGATCGACGAAACCCTGCGCTGGCAGGCGCCGGTGGCGCATCTGCCGCTGCGCTACGCCGTCGAGGACATCGAACTCGACGGTGTGCGGATCCGCGAGGGCGACGCGATTCTCGCCTCCTACGCCGCGGCCGGGCGGGATCGCGCGCACCATGGCGACGAAGCCGACAGCTTCGATATCACCCGCGCGGACAAGGCCAGCCTGGCGTTCGGGCACGGCGTGCACTACTGCCTCGGCGCCCCGCTCGCGCGGCTCGAAGCCGAGATCGCGCTGCCCGCGTTATTCGCGAGGTTCCCCGACCTCGCCCTCGCGGTGCCGCTGGCGGAACTGGAACCCGTCGCGTCGTTCATCTCCAACGGGCACCGCACGCTGCCGGTCACCTTCACGCCCTGACCCGCCGCGTCATGCTCACGGGTTCGGCGAGTGTCATGACCACTTGGTCATGGCACTCGCCGAACCGACAGTTCCGTGGTGATGCGCGCGAGCCGAACGGCCTGGTCAGCCGGAGCAACTCTTGACGATCCCGCGCCGACGACGTGACCGGCCGCGTCATTGTGAATGCTCACGTAATTCGGTTCTGGCACTGGAAAAGTGACGTGGTGACTACGCGTAATTTCAGGTCCGGTTGAGGATGCGGCAGCGGAGCAGGTCGAGCTTCGCTCGGCCGAACATGGTCCTTTTGAGCATTTTGATCCTATTTACCTGCCCCTCAACGGGTCCTGAGTTCCAGTGCAGGGTCAACCCCGCGGTAACCGCCTCCTAATCACGCCGAAGCCCGATGACCAGCGAGCGCAGGGCAGGGAGGTCGCTTGTCTCGATCGAGCACATCCAGTTTTCCAGAAGGTCGCCGCGTAGCTTGCACATCATCGTTGCGAACTCACGGACGTACTCCGCTGTGGCGTTGAGTTCGGGACAGCGGGCCAGGATCTCCCTGAGCCGCAACGCATCTTCGGCATCGAGGTTGTCGGGCTTCGTCATCATCCACCGGACCACCTGTCGTGGTTTGGGCGGTGGCGGGGCCGACGGTGGCGCGGTGAGCGTGGCGCGGAACGGATGTACGTAGCGGCGCACGGCCTGCACGCTGCCGCGCCAGCCCAATGCTTGGAGCTCGGTGTGCAAGCGGGCAGCCTCGGTACAGCCCTCGTTCCATCGTTGGTTGAGATACGGCTTGTAGCGATCGAGTTTGCTGGTCCGGTTCACCGCTTTGACCAGCAACTCCTCAACACTGGTAGCGCGGGCGAAACGGCGCACCGTCGAAGGGTCTAGCGTCAGCTCGCGGCCGATCGCGCCCAGCGAATACCCTTGGGCCAGCAGCGACTGAACGTCGCTGTAACGCTGACGGGTCCGCACCACCAGTGGACGTTCTCGCCCACAAACATCGAGAACCCCATCCGGCTCGACAGGCAACATCTCTGACACCGCAGACGACGCACTATCGTCACCACCGTCAGGTACAGGTTCTGATTGTCGCAGGCAGCCGTGGTGGGCGACGACTGTTTTCTCCACGGCCTGACCGAGGTTCGCCCACAGGTGATAACGGTCGGCGACCTGGATCGCCTCAGGCGCGCCCAAGCGCGCCCCCTCGGCATAGGCGCCCGCGCGGTCACGGCAGATGATCTCCACGCCGGGATGGCTCACCAGCCACGCCGCGAGCGTGGCCGCCTCTCGGTCCGCCAAGACATCGATCGGCTGGCGGGTTTCCATATCCAGCAAGATGGTCGAGTACACGTGCCCACGACGCAAGGCGAAATCGTCCACCCCGAGGACCCGCGGCGCGGTGACCTGCGGCTCCGGTAAAGCCCGCACCAGCCGTAGCAACGTCGATCGCGACGTCGCGATCGCCATACCCGAGGCCAATCGAGCACCCGCGCGACCCGCCAGCGCCAGCCCGATCGAAGTCAGCACCTGCGACAACAGTGAACTCCGCCGGCGACGCCGCGCGGCCAACCCTTCCACCTGCTCGACGAACGTCCGACGCACACAGTCCCCGTTACGTCAGAGGAACCGCCGGACTCGCAACATGATCCGCACCGGCCGGCCACCTGCGGGCATGTCGGCGAGTTGCCGCTGGTAGCGGCTGTGCACGGCGACCGAAATCGAGGCACAGTCCGGGCACGCAGCGCTCGCCCCGCGCGGCCGTGCGCTGATCAGGAGTGTGCCGTCCATGACCTCGACCTGATCAACAACAACCCCGGCTAGATGCGGGAACACGGCCTGGAACAGCTTGGTATCAAACACAAAAGACCATGATCACCAGCGACGATCACCAACCGTAACTGGGTCACGCTTCCCGTGCCAGAACCGCGGCGGGCGTCGGCAACCAGCGACTGCGGGGAGTAGAAGCCCATCGGCTGAGCGCGCAGCAGCCCGGCGCAGAACGCCGCCGGGTAGTAGCGCTTGAACCACGCCGACGCGTAGACCAGCAAGGCGAAGCTCATGGAGTGCGCTTCCGGAAATCCGTACGTAGAAAAGGCCCTGACCTGCTCAAACACCGTTTCAGCGAGTTTGCCGTAGATACCGTTCGCGACGGCACCAGTAAAGAACCGCTCCCGCAGGCGTTCCATCTTCGCCGCGGACCGTTTCGAGCCCATCGCGCGCCGGAGCTGGTCTGCTTCGCCCGGACCGAACCCGGTCACAGACACCGCAAGTTGTAAAACTTCGCCGTGATCGGGGCGCGCAGGTCCTGGTAGCGCCGCAGGGCGGCCGGGATGTCGGCGTCGGGAGCCTGAGCGAGGTCGGTGGCCAGTGCGGCGGCGTCCTGTTTCGCCTGGTTGGCACCCTGGCCGAGCATCGGTGCCATCGGGTGCGCGGCGTCGCCGAGCAGGGTGACGCGGTCGGTGCTCCACCGTGGGGTGGGGGCGCGGTCGTAGACGGGATTCGCCCGGACCGGGACTGTGCCGCCCCGGATGGCCCGGATGATCCGCGGGTCGAAATGCGCGAAATTGCCGACCAGGTCTTCGGTGGCGATCTCGGAGTTCCACAGGTCGTCCGGCGGGGTGTCCTGGAAGATCACGCTGTCGATGGCCAGGTCGGCGCCTCCGCGCAGGGGCAGGGTCAGGATGTTGAGGCCGTCCCCCCGCCAGAGCCGCAGCCGGTCGTTGGGCAGGTCCTCGGGCATGATCGTCGCCGGTGCGAGGCCGCGGCACACCACGAGACCGACGAAGTTCAGCGGCGTCCGGTCGATGAGCGGGCGCACGGTGGAGCGCAGCCCGTCCGCTCCCACAAGGGTTCGCGCCGTGACTACGGTGCCGTTGGTGAAGCTCGCCCCCGCGTGCGTGCCCTCGTCGGTGACTGACTCGATCCGGTGGCCCAGGTGGATGTTCGAGGCCGGGATCTTGCTGATGAGCAGGTCGTGCAGGTCCGCCCGGTGGACCGAGTACGCCCACGGCGGCTCGTCGTCTTCGACATTCGCGGGGCGGCCCGCCACCCGTTCCCCACCGGGGTACGGACCTCGATCTCGTCGAAGCGGACGGCGACGTCCAGGAAGGCGTCACCCAGCCTCCACTGCTTCAGCAGCGAAACGGTCGGTTCCCGGATCACCACGGCTCCGCCGACCTCCGCGAGTTTCGCGGTCTGCTCGAACAGGTGGACGTCGATCCCCGCTTCGTGCAGCGCCGCGGCGGCGGCGGTACCGCCGATTCCGGCGCCGATGATCGCCACGTCCAGGTGGGTCGCGTTCGTGTCGGTCGTCATTCTTGTCCCCTTCGGGTATTTATCGAGACGGTGTCGTCTCGATAGCCTCAAGGCGTGCCGTACCAGAACGAGACGGTTTCGTTCAGTTAGGAGTTCTGGTGGCCCTTCCCCGGGAGAGTGAGACCGGCAGGCGTTCGCGCATCTCGCCGGAGCGGGAGGCCGAGTTGTACGCCGCCGTGGTCGAGCTGCTGCGGGAAGTGGGCTATGAGGCGATGACCATGGACGCGGTGGCCGCGCGCACCCGCTGCGGCAAGGCGACGCTCTACCGGCAGTGGCGGGGGAAACCGCAACTGGTGGCCAGTGCGTTGCGGCAGCAGAAGGCGTCGGTGCTCGACAACGTCGACACGGGGTCGCTGCGCGGGGACCTGCACGAGCTGGTCCGGCGGCTGTCCGTGGACGCGGTCGCCATCACCGAGACCCTGGTCGCCCTCGCGCACGCCATCGGTGGCGATCGCGACCTGCACCAGGCCCTGCTGCAGTCGATCGTGGCCCCGGAGAACGAACTGATGACCACGGTGCTGGGGCGCGCGGTGGCGAGAGGCGAGATGCCGGTGAACGCGCCCGCGGCGGCTCTCCTGCCGCAGTTGATGATCGGGGCGCTCGTCGCGCTGCCGGTCACGCAGGGACGGGTCGCGGACCTCGACTACCTGACGACGTTCGTAGACGTGATCGTGCTCCCGGCGCTGGTCGCGCGCTGAAGTCCGCTTCTGGCTCACGCCCCGCTCTCGCTGCCGAAGCCGTTCGATCATGGTCATGCCGGCTACGACGCGACTCCGTTCGCGGACGGGCTGAACATGGGAGGTGAGCGGCCCCTGCTGCACGTGGATCCTGGCAGTTCTCGCAAGCGGATCGGGATCTCGATGGCCCTGAAGGCCACCATGACGGCGTCTAACGCCGTCATGGTGGCCTTCAGGGACTTGGCCGATCAACCCGGCGTCGACCCGGCCGCACTGCGGGAATCTGCGACCGGCCGGCACCCGAATTCACCGAGGCACGGTGGCTTCTACCAGGCACAACCACGCCTGGTGAACAGGTCCGGACCGGTGGTAAGGGTCCCTGGGCCGTCGTGTCGCGTGGCTGGGGTGAACACTTCCGGCGGCTCGTGCGAATATCCGATGTGACTAGGGCCGAGCAGTACGCCGCGGCAAGCGGGGTGGACGCCGATGATCGACCGGACTTGTGCGGGGACGACCTTCAGACGATCTTCCAGAGCTTGTTCGACAAACATGCCCGGGACGTGCGCCGATATTTGGCCAGCCGCGCCGGGCCGACAGTAGCCGATGATCTGGTCAGTGACACGTTCCTGATCGCGTTGCAGCGACGGGCCAGCTACGACCCGGCACGGGCCAGCGCCCGCGCCTGGTTGTTCGGCATCGCCACCAACCTGCTGCGCCAGCACGCCAGGGCCGAAAACCGGTACCTGCGGATGACCGCCGACGACCACCGCACACGGGTCACCCAAGGTCATGCCGACCGGGTGGCCGACCGGGTCGACGCACAGGTCAGGGTCCGGGAACTGGCCGCTGCGCTGGCCGATCTCTCCCCGGGGCATCGGGACGTGTTGTTGCTGGCCAGCTGGGGAGAGCTGGATGCCAGTGAAATCGCCGCGGTACTCGATATTCCCGCGGGCACTGTCCGTTCCCGGCTGCACCGGGCCAGACAGCTACTCCGAGCCCAAGCAACACCCAAGGCATTAGGCAGTCTGGAAGGAGAGCGTACCGATGACTGAGGACAACATCCGTCACTTGTGGACGAACGACGAGCTGGACGAGGCGCTGAACTCGCTGCGCGCCGAGGAGTTCACCGGCCAGCAGCCACTGGCCGCCGCCAACAACGCCCTGCTGAACGCAGTGCGCTCCATCGAAGAAAAGGACACTCCGGTGCCTGAACCCACCCCACTGACCGAGTTCAAGGGAAAGCCGGTGTCCCCCACCGGGCGGCGCTGGTGGATCAGTGCGGCCGCCGCGGCGGTGGTCATCGCCGTCGGTGGCACCGCGGCGATCACCGGAGCCGACCATGGCGACCCCTCGGCCCAG